>JBNKDX010000056.1:0-10021 GCA_050288485.1 Rhodomicrobiaceae bacterium
CGCGGCCGGCTTGGCGGCGGCTTTCGCAGTCGCCGCCTTGGCGGCCGGCTTGGCTGCAGTCTTCGCAGCCGGCTCTTTGGCCGCAGGTTTGGCGGCGGCTTTCGTAGCCGGCGCCTTGGCAGCTGGCTTCGCTGCGGCCTTCGCGGCCGGTTTGGCTGCGGCCTTCGCGGCCGGCTTAGCAGCTGCAGTCTTGGCCGCCGTTTTGGTCTCAGCTTTCTTCTTCATTCTTGAATACCTCCAGGTAAAGCGGAACGTACTCCGCTGAATCAAAATCTGTGGTGAGCGAAGGCACGACGCAAACAAAATTTTCAAGTGTTTAATATCGAAAAAAGTGATAGATCGAGCGGGAACTTGGTATGAGCATGGATATTACCCTCGCCCGAACATTCCTCACCGTCGCCGAAGCGGGCTCGTTCGTCGACGCTGCGAACCGGCTGAACGTCACGCAATCAACAGTCAGCTCACGGATCAAAGCGCTCGAGGATCTCATCGGAAAGTCGCTTCTGCAGCGGTCGAAAGCGGGAGCCAGCCTCACCCAGGCAGGCCATCAATTCCACAAGCACGCCCTGGCGCTCGTTCGCGTTTGGGAGCATGCGCGCCTCGAAGTGGGCTTGTCCGAAGAGCATCGCGACCACTTGTCCGTCGGCGGACAGGTAAGCCTCTGGGACGGCTTTCTGCTTCACTGGCTGGGCTGGATGCGGGTCAACATTCCGGACATTGCGGTGACGGCGACAACGGGGTCTTCCACAGGTCTCATGGACCGGCTGATCGAGGGAACGCTCGATCTCGCCCTGATGTACCGCCCTGCGAATCGCCCCGGATTGATCATAGAGCATCTTTTCGACGAAGAGCTGGTGCTGGTGAGAAGCCGCGACATGCGCGGACGCAGGCCGATGTCGGAGTATGTGTTCGTGAACTGGGGGCCGGAATTCGCCGCCGATCACGCCCTGGCCTTCCCCAATCTGCGCCATCCCGGCCTATCGCTCGATCTGGGCACGCTGGGGGTTAGCTATCTGCTCACGGCGCGAGGGGCCGGTTACTTTCCGATTCGGGTCGCACAGCCGCACATCGATTCGGGAGAGCTGCATCTGGTCAAGCGTGCGCCGCGCTTCGTCTACCCCGCCTATGCGGTCTATCCGGAAGATCGCGATGAGGAAGCCTACGAGCCGATTCTCGAAGGCCTGCGGCAGATCATCGCCGGGGTGTCTTGATCGGGACGTCTCCGGGCTGGCGCAGCCGGATTGGGATGGGTGAGATGGGATAGCTGTGCACGAGCCGCCCGCGCCGCGCGCTTCGCCCGGCCCGAATCGCCTACACTGCTCCATCTTCATTGGGCAGCACGGGAGACGGGGCACATGGCGGACTTTGCGACACATCTCGGCTGGGGCGCGGTCGGCGCCGGGCTGGCGGCTTCGGCGACTTACGCCGCCGACATCGTACCGGCAGCCGAAATCATGACGCTGACCACGGCGGGCGTCGTCGGCGCTGTGCTGCCCGATGTCGATCTGGAAAAGGCGGTGCCGTCGCGCATGCTTTTCACCGGCCTGGGGCTGGTGCTGGCGTTCATCGCGCTGTTCAATTTCCGCGCCACCTACTCCATCGCCGAGCTGTGGCTGATCTGGATGGGCGTGTTCGTGGCCATGCGCTACGGCGCGTACCACATCTTCCACCGCACGGCTACGCATCGCGGCGTCTTCCACTCGCTGCTGGCAGGCGTGTTCTTCATGGTGCTGACGGCGGCCCTGCTGGCGCACGGGCTGGGGCGCGAGCCGGTGGTGGCGTGGATGGCGGGGCTGTTCGTGCTGCTCGGCTACCTCATCCACCTCATTCTCGATGAAGTCTACTCGGTGGATTTCACCGGCGGACACATCAAGCGCTCCTTCGGCACGGCGTTGAAGCTGTTCGAATACCGGTCGGCGGTGTCCTCAGCCGCGATGGCAGGTGCGCTGGGCGCGGTGTTTCTGGTGACGCCGTCAGCCCAGGATTTCGCGCGGATCATGAACCCGAAGCAGGTCACGCAATTCTTCCGTGTCCGCATGTTCCCGCAGGATGGCTGGTTCAAACCGCGCGATGCGGCAGCGGCTACGAATATGGAAGAGATTCCCCAAACCGCCTCTACGCCAGCCAGCGATGCGGCAACACAATAAAGCTGGGCAGCGTGCATCCCCCAAACCTGCGCCCTTTCCCTTCGGGAGAGGGCCTTTTTTATACTGGGGGGCAATCTCCGGGGCAGGTTCAGGCGCGCATCATTTCGGCGAACTGCTCATCCGAAAAGATATCCAGGTCATTGCAGAGGATTACCTTCTCCTCGGCTCCCGGTTCCGGCCGCCACGCGACGCGGATATCGCCAGTGTACCAACCCGGCTGTACGAGTTGCTCATATTCCGCTTCACCGCCACGGCGCTGAATTTCGCGGGCAAGTTCATGTCCTTTGATGGGCATTGCAGACTTTCCATTGTGGATTCATCTGCTATCAATGAGCCTTGATTCGGCCACGATGTCACGGGCGGGGCGGCGTTTTCTGCCGCGGCGTCCACACTTCCGGCGCATTTTGGCGCTTCAGGCGCCGCTCTTGGCGGCGATGGCGGCCCGGATTTCGGCCTCGGCCTTCGGCCCGTCCCACTGCGCGGACCCGGCGAGACGCGCGATTTCGCGTCCCTCGCGATCAATGAGCACCGACAGCGGCAGCCCCGGGGCGCGAAGCGTTTTCATGAGGCGGCCGCTCTTGTCGAGATAGAGGGCGAGGGAAGGAGCGGCGTCCTTCAGGAACTTCGCCGGCCGCTCTGTGCCGCCACGGTCGAGGCTGATGGCCACGACAGCGAAATCCTGGCCGCCGATCTTGGCCTGCAGGCGGCCGAGGCCGGGCATTTCCTCCTTGCAGGGCGCGCACCACGTCGCCCAGAGATTGACGAGGACGACCTTGCCCTTCCAATCGGCAAGAACGTGCGGCCGTCCCTCGCCGTCTTCAAATTCCACAGTCCCGAGCGGCCGCGGCGGCGCGACGCGGACAAGCTTCGACATCCCGCCTTTGCCAATCTCAGCCGGTGCGCCCGTCTGCGGTTGCGCGACATCCCCGCCGGGCGGCGCGCTGGTCACGGAGAGGATGATCGCCACCACCGCGAAACCGGTGATTGCAGCGAGCAGGCCCGCGAGGATATAGGTTACCTGCTGTCTGTTGGCGGCTGCGGCCGCCCGTGGCTTCAATCGCTTGTTCTTCCGTTTGTTCTTCGCCATCGTGCGAACTGCTCGTATAAGCCGATCATCATGACCAACAAAATGTGGGGCGGCCGTTTTGTTTCCGGGCCCGCCGAGATCATGGAGGAAATCAACGCCTCCGTCGCCTTCGACCGCCGCCTCTACGCGCAAGACATAGAGGGTTCCACCGCCCATGCCAAGATGCTGGCGGTACAAGGTATCATTTCGGACGACGATGCCGCAGCCATCATTGGGGGGCTGGCGGCCATCGCCGGGGAGATCGAGGCGGGGACGTTCACGTTCTCCCGCGCGCTCGAAGATATCCACCTGAACATCGAGTCGCGGCTGAAAGAGCTGATCGGCGAGGCCGCCGGACGTCTGCACACCGCACGCTCGCGCAACGACCAGGTGGCGACCGATTTCCGGCTCTATATCCGCGACGCCGTGGACCATCTCTGCGGCCAGATCCGCGACCTGCAGCTTACGCTCGCTCGCAAAGCCGAGGCGCACGCGGCGACGGTCATGCCCGGCTTCACACATCTGCAGACCGCGCAGCCGGTGACCTTCGGCCACCATTGCCTTGCCTATGTCGAAATGCTGGCGCGCGATTCAGGCCGCCTGGAAGACGCCCGCCGCCGCCTCAACGAGATGCCGCTCGGCGCCGCCGCGCTGGCGGGCACGTCTTTCCCCATCGACCGCGACATGGCGGCTGCCGCGCTCCGGTTCAACCGGCCCATGGCCAATTCGCTCGACGCCGTCTCCGCGCGCGATTTCGTTCTGGAGGCGCTGGCGGCGGCTTCAATCTGCGCCACGCATCTGTCCCGGCTGGCCGAGGAGATCGTGATCTGGGTCTCGGCGGATTTCGCGTTTGTGCGTCTCAGCGACAAGTTTACGACCGGCTCGTCGATCATGCCGCAAAAGCGCAACCCCGACGCCGCCGAGCTGGTCCGCGCCAAGACGGGCCGCGTGGCGGGGGCGTTCGTGTCGCTGTCGATGGTCATGAAGGGGCTGCCGCTCGCCTATTCCAAGGACATGCAGGAGGACAAGGAAGTCACCTTCGACGCCCTCGACAACCTGTCCCTGATGCTCGCGGCGATGACCGGCATGGTCGCCGACCTGGAGCCGGACGCGGAGCGCATGAAGGCGGCGGCGGCGCGCGGCTATTCCACCGCCACCGACCTCGCCGACTGGCTGGTGCGCGAGGCGGGGCTTCCTTTCCGCGAGGCGCATCATGTCACAGGCGCCATCGTGAAGCTTGCCGAGGGCAGGGGCTGCCAGCTCGATCAGCTCAGCCTGGATGAAATGCGCGGCGTCGATCCGCGCGTCACCGAAGGCGTGTTCGCCGTGCTTAGCGTGGACAGCTCGGTGGCCAGCCGCCGCAGCTTCGGGGGCACAGCCCCAGAAAATGTGAAGGCTGCCGCGAAAAAATGGCTGAATCGGCTGGAACGGCAGGACTAATCACGGTAAAACCGTCGGCAAGGTGCGAACGGCGGGGCCAAAATCGCCAAATTTCGGCTTTTGAATACCGGCGATGAACGGCGAGACGGGGGATATCTCATGGGCCGCAGCTTGAAACTGATCGCTATCCTGGCTTTTGCCACGCTGGCAGTGGCTGCATGCGGCAAGCGCGGCGCGCTGGAGGCTCCGGCGGCCAGTTCGGACGCGGAAGACACGGGCCCGGCCAAGGCCAAGAAGGGAGAGCATCGTCCCTTCATCCTTGACGGCCTGCTGCGCTGATTGAGACCATGCCGGAGAGCGCCCAAAGCGCTCGCTGCCGCCGCATCCGGAAGAGCGGCCGTTATTAAGCCACCAGTTCGCATACCTTCTGCCCGGCAACCTCTACCGCGAGGCGTGCGACGCTGTTCGCCAGCAGTCCGTCCGGCGTTGCCGGCATCGACGCCGTGAACGCCAGATCGGGCAGCGCCACCTCCGTCCTGACGATCCGCAGCGCACCCGACGCCAGTTCGCGCGCAATGGCCGCCGGTGGAATGACGCCGATGCCCATCCCGTCCGCGGTCATGCGCGCAACGGTGGACAGCGAGGAATTGGTGAAGATGCGAGGCGACGGCAGATCGGGACGGCTCAGCGCTTCCCTGACGGCCGCGTAGGTTTCGGAGCGTTTCGAAAGCGTGATGAGCGGCCGTTTTGCGATCTCGCGCAGCGGAACCGGCTCGCGTCCGAGATTGGCGTCCCCCCGGGCGATGAATGCCAGCGGATATTTGCACAGGTCATAGCTGATGACGTCCGGACGGCGTCCTCCCGGCAGCAGGAAGGCAAGATCGACCTCGTGAGCGCTCAGCGCCTCGCGCAGATTCGTCGAAATGTCGGCATGAATGTCCAGCGTAATGCCCGGGTAGGTGGCCTGGACACGCTCGGTGAGCGCCGTAAGCCACGTGTGAACGATGGTTTCCGCCACGCCGAGACGCAGCGTGCCGGTGAGCGCGGCGGGCGAGGTCACGGCGTGGACCATCTCGCTACGCAGTCTCAACATGCGATCGGCATAGATGTAGAGCTGGCGGCCTTTCTGCGTCAGGCTGACCGAGCGCGTGCCGCGGTCGAAGAGTTTGCCGCCGAGTTCCGCCTCAAGCATGGCCACGCGCTGCGACACGGCGGGCTGGGTCATGTTAAGGCGTTCTGCTGCCCCGCTGAAACTCTTAAGCTGTGCAACCCAATAGAAGATTTCGAGGCTACGCAATGCTTGTATTCCTTGCCGTCTATTCCTCACTTTCTTAATTATAGCAACCGTACGTGGATTCAAGGAGAAATAACGCCGCAAACATGACAGACCTCACCTTTGTTTGTCATAACGCAAATTTGCGGCATACTTACTCTTGACAATTTCGTGAAGACTGCCGTCAGGACGGCGCTGCCCGCAGCAGCGCATCCCATTTGGGCAAGCCCGGCGGATCGCAAGACTGTCCGCATTGACTCCGCTTCGGTTTTGATGCCAAACCTCCGCCAGAGACGCTCACCAGACTGGAGGCGGAATTGGCGCGTTTACAGGACAAAATTGCGTTGATTACCGGCGCTGGCGCCGGCCTCGGGCTCGCCATGGCGAAGCTGTTCGCGAGCGAAGGCGCAGCAGTCGTGATCGCGGACATGAACGAGCCCGCCGCCCAGGCGGCCGCACAGGAGATCAGTGAGGCGGGGGGGCGCGTCGTGGCCGTGGGCGGCGACGTTACCAAGCAGGCGGATGTTGACGCCATGGCCGCCGCGGTGCGCGGCATCGGCGACCGGCTGCATGTGCTGGTCAACAATGCGGGCAATATGCCGCGCATCGACTTCCGCCACATGGAGGACGCCGATTGGGAGAATGTGCTCGGTCCGCATGTGTGGGGGACGGTCCGCGTGACCCGGGCCTGTCTGCCGCTCCTGCAGGCGGCCAACGGCGCGTCCGTCATCAACCTGTCCTCGATCATGGCCACGCGGCACGCCCGCCAGCTTTCGGGCTATTCGGCGGCCAAGGCGGCCGTGGCCGGGCTGTCGCGCGGCCTCGCCGTGGAGCTGGCGCGCTACGCAATCCGCGTGAACTATCTCTGCCCCGGCTTCATCCCGACGCCGCTCAACAACCGCTATATGAGCCTGGAGCCCGTCGCCAAGGCGCTCCTGTCGCAAACGCCGCTCCGCCGTTTCGGCACCCCGGAGGAGGTGGCGAATGCCGCGCTCTTCCTCGCCAGCGACGAGGCCAGCTATATCACCGGCGAGGGGATCATGGTGGATGGCGGCATGAGCCTCAATCTGGCCTGAACGCGGTCTTGGCTTTCGTCTCAAAGCAGGGCCAGCACCACCGGCAGGGTTAGAAAGGAAAGCGCGGTCGTCAGCGTCAGCGCGGCGGCGCATTTATCTTCCTGTCCGTAGGGCTGGCCGAGCAGCGGATAGACCGTCAGCATCGGCACCGCGGCGAAGATGAGCGCCGCCTTCCGCAAATCCGGCGCCATCGGCGGCGCCAGCATGGAGAGCGCGAAGACCGCCGCCGGATGCAGCAGGAGCTTGCCAAAGGCGATCTGGGCGGCGTCGCCAAGCGCACCTTTCACTTCGCTGCCAGCCAGCGCCCCGCCGATCACGAAAAGCGCTATCGCGCCCGACGCCAGCGCCAGCATGTCCAGCGCCTTGATCAGCGGCTGCGGCATCTCCAGCCCGGAGACGGAGGCAGCCGTGCCGCCGAAGATCGCGATGATCAGCGGATTCCTGACGAGACGCAACGCCAGTTCGGCCAGGATCTCCCCTGCGCGTTTCCCGCCGTTTGCGCTGCTCTCGGCGATCACCAGCATTAGGGGCAGCATCAGCATGTTCTCGATCATCATGTTCAGCGCCAGCCCGGTCACGGCGGGCGGCCCGAGAACCAGCGTGGCCACGGGAAAGCCGATGAAGCCGCTGTTCGACATCGACGCTCCGGCGCCGTGCAGCGCGCTGGCGGCGAGACCTTTTCCCCGCATCCGGGCGACGCCGAAGAGAAGGAAAAATACGGCGAGCGACCCCAGCCCGTAGGCGGCGAGGTAGCCCGGATTCACGATTTCCGCGAGTGAGCGCTGCGCCAGCGATTTGAAGATGAGCGCGGGCAGCGCGAAGCCGATGACGAAGCGGCCCAGCGGCCGCATGTCGGTCCTGGCCATGGCACCCGCGCGCACGGCGGCGAAGCCGGTGACGATGAGCAGGAAGATGGGGGTGATGATCGCAAGGATGTTGAGCATGCGGCTCAACATGTAGCAGCGGATATGACAGCGCGCATCCGTTTTCCGGCATGCGGAGGCCGTGGCGCGCGCAGCGGCGGCCTGTTGGTCAGACGGGCAGTTCCTTGACGGTGATAGCGTATTTGAAGCCGTCCGACGAGCGCCCTTCGAGCAGCCCGGCATCCGTTTCCGCGAGCGGATACATCAGATTGGGCACCGAGTGCTCGGGCCTCGCCGGCATCGGTTTGCCCTCGACCGGATCGAAGCCGGGAAGCGTGACGTCGTTCGCCATGTTGTAAGGGAGCCAGTTGCCTTCCCAGGCGCCGAAAAGCGTCAGCCGTGCGCTGACGACCTTGACATCGGGCTGAGGCGTCTCCGCCGGGGGCTCCTCGCGCGCCACCTTGCAGACATCCGCCGGATCGACCGGCGTCCAGCCGTAATCCTCAAGCCACACTTCCGCCCGGCAATGCTGCGCGGTCGTAACCGACTCGGTTTCCACGCCGAGGCTCGAATAGCCGAATTCAGACGGGGCGACCCTGAGCCCGTAGATGGCGCGCGCGGGAAGACCCGCCGAGCGCGCAAGCCTGACATACAGCAGGTTGATGCCCCACACGTCGCCTTTCAGGATGCTGGCCGTCGTTTCACCGTTGCACTGATGGCCGCCAGCCAGCCATTCGTAGATGGCCTTGGCCTTGCCGAGGTCGGTCTTGGCGTTCTCCGTGATGCGGCCGACGGTTCGTCTGATGGCGTCCTCGCCGGGGGGGCGCTGCAGCGCCTCGGTGTAGATTGCGCGCTCCTCATCCGTCAGCGGTGTGACCTTCCGGGGCCGGGTGAAGTCGGTGAAGCGGTCCCGGGTGCTGATCTCCGAAGATATCTCCGCATGCGGCGCCAGCTCGCCTTCCGCCCACTGCAGATGCACGAAGGCGGCTTTTGTCGATCCGGCGGTCTTAACCTTAACGGTCTCGGCGTTGGTCTCCCACGTGCTGTCCGCCGGTTTGCTCCAGTCCGCGTCCTCGATGGATGGCACCGGCACCCAGGCCTGCACCCGCCCTTCGGGTTTGGCGATGTCCAGCCGTGTCACGATTTCGAACTTCCGCCACGGCCCCGGTTCCTTAATGAAACGTTCCTGTGCGGTAATCTGGCGCGGTAATGCCGCCAGCGCAGCCGCCGCTCCGCCGACCCTTAAAAAACCGCGCCTGTCCAAAATCATGCTGTCCGTCCCTTCGATACTCGCGGCCGCCGCAGCGCTCGTCCCCCAAGAAAGCGCACATCGCGCCGCTGATCCAGCAGAAAGCTCGGTTGTGGTGATTTTAACCGGAGTTTCCGACATGGGCGCCATGTGCCGCAGCCAAGCTGAACAGAACGTTTACGGCTCGCAGCGAAATGGGACGCCGGGCGCGGCGAAGCCGTCGCGTATGTTGCCGTCCGCGAGGTCACCGGTGCTGATGCGCCTTGTGCGTACTATGCTGCGTGCGCAGCCAGCGGACGGTCTTCGTCGTCGCGCGCATGACGACGGTGTGCGTCTCGATGCGTTCGCCCGAAAACTTCACGCCGTCGAGCATGGAGCCGTCAGTTATCCCCGTCGCCGCGAAGATCACATCGCCGCGAACCATGTCCTCGACGCTGAATTTCCGCCTCAGGTCGGTGACGTTCATGGCGCGGGCGCGCCTCTTCTCCTCCTCGCTGAAAGGCGCGAGACGCCCCTGCATCTGACCGCCCGTGCAGCGCAGCGCCGCTGCAGCAAGCACGCCTTCCGGAGCGCCGCCGGTGCCCATATAGACGTCGATGCCGGTCTCGTCCGGTTCGGCAGTCTCGATGACGCCCGCGATGTCGCCGTCGCTGATCAGGCGGATGGCGGCGCCCGCATGGCGCACCTCGTCGATGAGCCGGGCGTGGCGGGCGCGGTCGAGGATGCAAACCGTCAATTCACGCACGGAGACGCCCTTCGCCTTGGCCACGCGGCGCAGGTTCTCGGTGGGCGGCAGGTCCAGATCGACGAGGCCGGGCTCATAGCCGGGGCCGATGGCGATCTTGTCCATGTAGATTCTGGGCACATTGAGGAGACTGCCGCGCGCCGCGACGGCCACGACGGCGAGCGCGTTCGGCATGGCCTTGGCGCAGAGCGTCGTGCCTTCGAGCGGGTCCGCGGCGACATC
>JBNKDX010000057.1:0-9911 GCA_050288485.1 Rhodomicrobiaceae bacterium
GAGCGGGCGCCGACGGTGATCGCCGCCAACCGCGTCTACAAACACTGGTCACAGATCTTCAACAACGACAGCGCCTTGACCTCCGCCATCCTCGACCGCGTCCTGCATCACGCCGACACCGTCATCCTCGAGGGCAAGAGCTTCCGCATGAAGGATGAAATCGACGCGCAAGACCCGAGGTGACCACGATGACGCCCAAGCGAGCAGCCCGGTTACCCGAACATGCCGTTTCCGACGAAGCCGCCGCTTACATTGCGGACGCGCTGATGGAACTCGCCCTGCAGTTCGAGGCCGCCCACTTCTCCCAAATCCGCCGCCACTACCAATCGATCACGCCAGAACGTGACGACGACCCGGGGCGACTCGACCTGTTCGGCAAACATCCGCCGTTCTGACCGCCGCAGCGGGGAGACGCCGGCATCCGCCCCCTGCTCTTGTTCCCTTCTTGGTGTCAATTCTTTTGTTCGACCCGCGCCGCGAGCATTCTTCCGTCCCGACCGCAACTCTCGCGGCCAGCCGCAGGGCCTGGCCTTGACTGGCCCGAGCACGGCGGCAATGCTTGACCGGATCGGGGCTAAAGGCTGCCAACCAGTCCTGGGACGAGGCGCCAAATCACCCCGAAATGCAATCCGCTCAAATCCGGCGGAATTCACGCCGCTGGTAACAGAGGGAATGAGGACTGGAGAATCCACAACCTTAGGGCGCTGCGGTATTGCAGTGCAATCCACGATCTGCTTTCAATAGCTCACGCGCCCAGCCTCCGGCGGCGCATCCCTGGATTCTTCTGGTACCGTCCGAATGTTGAGCACGCCAAAGAAAATGATATCCCGCGCCGCCACCTTCCTGAGCGGTTCGCGTCACCATGATGAGGAGCCGCCGCGGCCAATCGAAGAGGTGGAATTCGTTGAACCCGCCTTTATGCGCGAGCCGTTCATGAACCCCGCTATTTTCGATCGCGAGATCAGAGGCGGCGCGCACGTCTTCGGCAGTGAATGCTGCCGCGCCGAGCACTTCCTTCTGCCGTTATTCGTCCATTGGTGCGACCAGATCGGATGCTCGCCGCGCTTCCACCGCAAGTTGTGGGAGTTCGTCTACATTCTTCAGGTTCTGCACGAGCGTGGTTTCCTGCGCGCGGGCGTGCGGGGGCTGGGTGTCGCTCCCGTCGAGGACCCGCTTCCCAGCTATTTCGCGCGCCTCGGCATCGAGACTGCTGTCGCCGACCTCGGCGCGCCGCGAGGAAACGGCGCAGGGCAGGCGGCGGCGGACCAGCCCGCAGGGACCGGAACCGTCTTTCCCAACGACCTGAGGGGGTTCGATTTTTGCTGGAGCACCTGCACGATGGCGCATCTCGGCAGCATCGAGGCGGGCAACCAGTTCCTGACGGCAGGCATTGAGACCCTGCGGCCGGGCGGGCTCTCGATTCACATCACCGAATTCAATGTGAAATCGGACAAAAAGACCGTCGATAACCGCGGAACCGTCATCTTCCGCAAAAGAGATTTGAAAGACGTCATCGGACAACTCCGGCGAGACGGTCATGAAGTCGGGCCGATGAACTTCTATTGCGGGTCGCATATACTTGATCATTACGTGGATATGCCGCCATATCGCAACGATCCGCATCTAAAACTGCTTCTTCTCAATTATACCGTGACGAGCTTCGGAATTGTCGTCCAGAAGAGAGCAGCACCCGTCTCATGAGAGATGAGCCGGCTCGCTAGTGCGCGGCTTTTCGTTCGGACGTAGAAAAACAGCAGGGACTTTCTTTTGCTGCGCGGCCTGCTCGACACCGAAGGCCGATGGCTCGTTGAACACGTCGCCAAGCGTCGTGCGTCTCGGCATGCAATCCAGATTACATAATATTCGAACCCGACGGGCCGATGCGAATGGAACACAAGATGAGTCCCTTCCGCTTTATTCCGGTATTTTCCGGTTCGACGCGCGAACTGTCCGGCTGTGGCGATGGCGGCACGCTTCCTACCCCGCGCAAGCTGGCGTGTCAAATCCGCGCAGGGCGATGAACTGTAGCGTAACTTCGGGTTGTGGTTTCCTTTGTCAGACCGCCGGAAACGTGTTAACTTTTTTTATACCATGACTTATTGCAGTCGGCCGCCTTCCTCGGCGCCCACCGGCCAAAAGGCCGGAAGTTGGGGCTCGTTGGGGTGCCGTGCTTAGCGAAAGTCTCACAGTAAGCGAAGCAAAGAATACCGGAAAGTCATATGCCGATTTCTTTGTCATGCAAAATAATGAATTAACTTATATCTGCAGCCTAACTGTAAAGATTTGTTTCACGCCCCCGTGCGGCATATGATGGCGGCTATGGCCGGGTGCCAATTGTGCTCTGGAACCTGCGTTCAAACTTGCATCCCCCGCATTGTTACACGAATCGGACTTGGCAAAAGGAGCAACAGACTACTTTCTTAGGCAATTGGACTGAGAGCGGCACGCCGTGCCGTTTCGCCGGGGGTCACAAAAAAAGTAAGAGGTATTTGATGAAACCTTTCGACAATCGCGACGAACGCGCGCCGAAGTCCGTTCCCGATATGATCAGGACGCTGTGGTCCCTGTACATGGACATGTCTCTGGATCCGGCCATGGCCGTGGCGGCTTCTCATGTGCGCTCCGCGGCGCTGGAACTGGAGGATGCGCGCAGAGTGGCTCTCGAAGTCAGCCAGGAAGAGGGATGCCGAGCCCCGGCGGCATGTGGCGGGAAATCGAAAAAGGCCAGAAGCAGCGCACGCCGCGGCGGCAAGTCGCGCAGGAAGGACAAGGCCGCGGCCGAATGGCTACGCAATGTGCCGCCTGCTTCTCCCTGGAAGCAGTGAGGAGCTGTCACGTTCAGGTCTTGGATTGCCGGGATCGAGGGGCGTCCTCACGGCGCCGCCCCTCCTGTGGCATGTCATCGCAAGGAAGCGCCCCCCGCGAATTCTGCTCAGGTATGTTCCAGGCCGCTCTTGCCTGTGCCGGTTTGGCTGCCGCCGACCAGCCGCGCCGTGGCAGTCTCGATGCGCTCCTGCAGCAGCGGCAAGAATTCGCGGCGCGGCACTCCCGGCGGGATCGGATCGAGGAACTCGACCACGATGGCGCCGGGATAGCGCATCGTGCTCCCCGTCGGCCAAAATACCCCAGAATTCAGCGCCACCGGCACGCAAGGCAGGCCGAGCTGCTCATACAGCATGACGATGCCCGGTTTGTAGGCGGGAGCAGCGCCCGGCGCCCGCCTCGTGCCTTCGGGGAATACCACGATATCGCGCCCCTGGTCGGCGCGTTTCCTGGCATCCCTCACCATCTGGCGCAGCGCAGCGCCGCGCAGGTCGCGCTGAACCGGGATCATCTCGAATTTGCGGCAAAACCAGCCATATACGGGGATCCACAGCAGTTCCCGCTTCAGGATCATCGCCGGATCGCGCATCAGCGGGATCAGGCCGATCGTGTCCCAGGCTGACTGGTGCTTCGCGGCGATGAGCGCGGCGCCCTCGGGAAGCTTCTCGCGCCCGCGCACCTCGACTTTCGTGCCGCAAATGACGCGCATCCACCACAGCGTCGCCCTGGCGTGCAGTGAAAGGGCCGTCATCGCCAGACGGCGCGGCCCCAGCAGCAGCGGGCTGCCGAGGATCAGGAACAGGGCCGTGTTGAGATAGAAGACGGCGCGAAAGATGATCGAGCGAGCCATGGGTCAGCCTGCGTTTCCGCCCATGAGGCAGCGGCGCGCGCCGCCGGCGATCCCACGGCTGTGGGTGATCTCCGAGAAAACGCAGCGCGCCAGCGCCGGCATGAACTTGACATATTCCGAAGCGAGGAGCTGCAGCGTGGCGGAATTCGACCACCACGCATGGACATCGACGCTGCGCGGCTTCACCGGATAGGGGATCAACTCGGCTTCCGGCAGCGCCCGGCGCAGCTCCGCGTAACTGCGCGGCATGTGATAACTCGACGTCACGACAATGAGCGAGCGGAAACGGCGCTTCTCCATCCAGACGCGCGTTTCGTCGGCGTTGCCGATGGTGTCGCGGGCGACCTTGTCCATGTCGATGCAGCAGCGGAACAGCATCCTGGTGTCGGGCATGAGGCTGACGAGTTCGCGACGCGTCGTCGCCGGGTTGACGCCGGAGATGAGGAGCCGCCTGCCATTGCCGAGCGCGAGAAGCTTCACCGCCTCGGAGATGCGCGACTCCCCGCCGGTGAGTGCGACGATGCCATCCGCCCGGCCGATATCGCCGGGTTCGTCGACAATGAGCGTGCAGAAGGCCAGGAAGCCGAGCAGAAACGCCGCGACCGCAGCAGCGCCGGCGCGGAGGGCGAAACTCATCCCAAGCCTTCGCCGGCGGACGCCGTTCGGGCGGACCGGCATTTCACGCGCGCCTTCCATGTCCTCGACAGTGCTGGTTCGTCCGCAATCTGAAATTGCCCAGGCGGCCATTAATGGGCCGTTCCTACATGAACTCCGCCTGTACGGCTACCGGTTCTGTGCATTTAAAATGTGGCGAACGCCATATCGCGACGTAATCTGACAGATCGCTGCGATCGCCACGACGACGAGCGCCAGCGCGCCGTAGCCGTACAGATCCAGCCGCCCGGTGCCGAACAGCCGCCGGAACTCCGCCTGCGCGCCGGTCCCGCTCATGAAATCGGCGATAAGCGGCATGAGAAAGAACACCATGGCGGCCGCCGCCGCTCCGGTGAGTCCGGCCTTGATGCCCAGCTTGAGGAAATGCAGCTCGAACTGCCGGGCGATGAACCGCTCCTCGGCGCCGACGAAGTTCAGCACTTCCACGATGTCCTTGTTCGAGGACATGGCGCTGCGGGCCGCGGAGACGACGATGCCGACCGTCGCCGCCGCCACCAGCACGATGAGCAGGATGCCGCCCAGCGCCAGCGACCCGGTCACGCGCCGGATCTGCTGCTGCCAGGCGCGGTGATCGTCGAGCGAGGCGCCGGAGAACTTGGTGGCGAGGGCCGCGCGCAGGGCGGCCATGTCGGGCGCGTTGGCGTTGTCGATATTCACCGCGATCAACCGCGGGAACGGGAGTTCCTTGACGGCCGGGATTTGCCCGAGCCAGGGCTCGACGAGTTCGGCGGACTCCTCCAGCGTCAGAAGCTTGACGTCGCGCACGCCGATCTGGCGGCTGAGGAACTCCACGATTTCCCCGGCCCGCTTCTCGACCTCGGTTCTCGCCCCGTCCGGCTCGACGAGGACGGTAACCTCGCCGGTCACCTTGCGCTGCCACTCCACGGCCATCTTGTTGATCATGTAGACGACGCCGGTCGTCAGACAAGCCAGAAACGCCATGATGCCGATCACCATGATCAGCGAACGGCCGGTGACCGATCCCGGCGGCACGATCGGCGCCTTGCCGGGCGCGTAGCGGCGCTGTGGCTTCGGGGGTTTGTAGACGGCTGGCAGATGCCGGTCCAGCGCTGGTCTGTTCATAGTGCTAGCCATGGATGTGGAGGCGCCCCTGCTCCAAAAGGAGGCGCGGAGCCGCAAACTGCGTCATGAGCTGGTAATCGTGCGTGGCGATGATGACCGATGTGCCAAGCCGGTTCAACTCGATGAACAGACGCAGAAGCCGCCGCGCCATCTGCGGATCGACGTTACCCGTCGGCTCGTCGGCGAGCAAGAGTTCCGGTTTGCCGATCACGGCCCGGGCGATGGCGGCGCGCTGTTTCTCTCCGCCCGACAGAACGGGGGGATAGGCGTGCATGCGCTCGCCCAGCCCCACCCATTTCAGGAGTTCCGTCACATCTTCGGCATATTCGGACTGTCTTTTGCCGTGCACGCGCAGCGGCAGGGCGACATTCTCCCATGTGGTCATATGGTCGAGGAGCCGGAAGTCCTGGAAAACGATGCCGATACGGCGGCGCAGTTCGGCGCGCTGCGGGCTGCTTGACCGCGTGACGTTCTTGCCGAACATGTAGGCAAGCCCGCGGCTGGGCCGGAGCGACATGAACAGAAGGCGGAGAAGCGAGGTCTTGCCCGCGCCGGAGGGGCCGGTCAGAAAATGGAATGATCCCGGCAGCAGATGAAAACTGACGTCGCGGAGGACCTCCTGCCCCAGGCCGTAGCGAAGTCCTACATTCTCGAATCTAATCACGGCGGCTCTCGAACGAGATTGAACTGTGGATCAACAGCCGGAGATTGCGGCCTTTATGGAGAAACGACTCTCCTGTATCAAGGAATTCGGGCAAAGGCTGGTTGCGATCGCGCCCACTCGCTTATAGCCGCCTTTTGCGACATATGAGGAAAAAATCGTGTCAACGATCATCGAATGCCCCGCCTGTTCGACGCGGTACAAAATGAGTAAGGCAATACCGGAAGGCGGGCGGTCTGTGAAGTGTGCTCGCTGCGGGCATCAATGGCGCCTCGTGCCGGACGGGGCTGGTGAGGATGGCGCGTCCGAAGCAGGCGAGGAACATGGCGGTTCTGTGGCGGAGCAGGCGGCAGCGGAACAGGAGGACACCGCCGCGGCGAGTTGGGAGGCGCGGCGCGAGCAGTTCGCAGCCGCCATGTCGAGCATCCGGGAGGAGCAGGAAGGGGCTGCGGAACAGGGCGTTCCCACGGGTCCCGCTGCGCTGGCGCATGCCTGGGAGGGCCATGATGCTTCCCCTTCCGAGCCAGCGAACGGCCATCAGCCCGGCGCCGGAGACGCCGGGGGTTCCTTCGGCGAGGACGACACGAACTGGGCGGACCGCATACAGCAGTCGTGGCGCGAGGCGGAGGAGCAGCAGCACGAGGCCGGAGCCGAAAACCCGGAAATCGCCGTGCGTCAGGCGCTCAAGAACGCCCTCGAACACCCGGAAGAGGCCGCCGGGCAAGAGCGGGGTGGCCCCCACGCTGAGCCGTTCAACGATTTCTGGGAGGGATTTTCTTCCGGAGCGGAAAGCGATGAAGAGGGGTTGGCGTACGGCGACAAAGGCGCGGACGCCGTGGCCGCGGAAATCGAAAACGCCAGGCGGAGCAGCATCATCTACGACGACAACGCGGTGCGCCACGGCTACGCGACAGAAGAAGACGAGGAACTGGACGCCGGCATTCAAAACGGCATCGCTCAGGCATTCAGCGAGCCGATGCACCGGACGGCGACCCCCCGCCAGGAGGTCCGGTATGACGAATCCCTCACCGATTACGACGCCGGTTTCGCCGGACAGGAGGGCGCCGCGGGCGACGAGGATCAGCCCGGCGGCGAGTTCCTTGACCGCGACGCCGCCGCGATCCAGGCCGAGCTGGAGGGCTTCGGCCACATCCCTTACGAGGAGCCGCGCTACGGCGGCCTTGCGCTGGTCGCGGCATGGGCGGTCTTTCTGTCGCTCGTGAGCGGCATCATCCTGGCGCTGGTCAATTTCCGCGACAACATCATGGTGGCGCTGCCGGGAACGACAAGGCTCTACCAGGCCGTGGGTTTCGACATCAGCGACCGCCGCATCGATTTCGGCGATGTAAGTTACCGCTGGGCCGTCGCCAACGGCAAGCCGATGGTCGAGGTGCGAGGCCAGCTCATCAACCGCACCAACCAGCAGATCAACGTGCCGCGCGTGAAGGTCAACGTCCTCGACGCACAGACATCTGACGTCATGCAAGCGCTGGCGCCGGTACGCAGCGAGCCGCTCGCCGCGCGGGAGGTCGCGGATTTCACCCTGGAGCTGGTGCTGCCGTCGCGGACGGTCAGCCAGATCGAGCTGGAGTTCGACCGCGTGCAGTAACGCCGGGGCGCGGATGCCCCGGCCCGCATCTTAACCACACCTTAAAACCCGTTGTTTAATTTTCGGAGAAAGCGAGTCGTCAGCCGGTTTGTAACGGGTACGGGCAATGTGGGGATCGTTGTGGCCAGCGCCATTGGAGCGGCAGGAATACGCCGCCGATGAGCCCGTGGCCGCGCCTCAGCCGCTCCCCTATTTCCCCGGCGACATTTCGCACCTGACCGGCGGCGGCCCCTACTATTTCGGCATGCCTCCGGGCTTCGACGTCGCGATGCAGCCCGCGCAGCCGCAACCGGGGTTGCAACCTTATATCCCGTACGCGCCGCATATGCCCCTGCCCGCTTTTCCGCTGGCTGTTCCCGAGCCGGAGCCGGAGAAAGATCCCGAGCCGGAAGCCGCGCCTCCCGCCGAAGCCCCCGCCAGCCCTTTCCGTTATCTCGCCGTGTGGGGCGCTCTGTGCGTGGGCTTCGTGGCGCTCATGCTCGCTGGCATCCTCTACTACTACTCGCTGATCCTGCCCGACCCGCGCGCGACCGCGCTCGCCAACGTGCCGCCGAATGTGAGGATCCTGGCCGCCAACGGGGCGTTCATCGCCGAGCGCGGCATGCGGCGCGATTACGTGACCTACGACCGGCTGCCGCGCGTGCTCATCGACGCCGTCATCTCCACCGAGGACCGCCGTTTTCCGTACCATTTCGGCTTCGATCCGTCGGGCCTGATCCGCGCCTATCTGAAGAACCGCGAGAAGGGCGAGATCGTGCAGGGCGGTTCGACGCTCACTCAGCAACTCGCCAAGATCCTCTTCCTGGAGCGCAAGCGCACCATGCGGCGCAAGGTCGAGGAACTGTTCATCGCGCTGTGGCTGGAATGGAATTTCTCGAAGGACGAAATCCTGGAGCTGTATCTGAACCGCGTCTATTTCGGTTCCGGCAATTACGGCATCGGCGCCGCCGCCTACCACTATTTCAACAAGCGCGCGGAAGACCTCACGCTGGCGGAAGCTGCGCTGCTCGTCGGACTGATCAAGGCTCCGTCCCACCTGTCGCCGCACGCCAACCGCAGCGGTGCGGACGAGCGGACAGGCATCGTGCTGAAGAACATGCTGAGCGCCGGCTTCATCGGCGATAACGCCTACAGGAAGGCGCTCGCCAGCCCTGCCGTGATCCACCAGCCCGAGCCGCCGCTCCCCGGGTTCGAATACGTCACCGACTGGGTGACCGAGACCGTGCCCGCGCTCGTCGGTGACGCCGGGTCAAACCTGATCGTCGAAACGAGCCTGGATTTCGACCTGCAACGCAAGACCGACGCCATCGTCCGCCGCGTGATGAAGGGTGAGGGCAAGCGCGCCCATGCGGGGCAGGCGGCTGTCGTGGTGTTGACGCCGAACGGCGGCGTCAAGGCGCTCTTCGGCGGCATGGATTATCACCGCAGCCAGTTCAACCGCGCCGTGAAGGCGCTGCGCCAGCCCGCGTCCGCATTCAAGCCGTTCGTCTATCTGGCCGCGCTGGAGGCCGGGCTGACACCTGACAGCCTCGTCGAGGACGAGCCCGTCCAGATCGAAGGCTGGATACCCGCCAATTACGGTTCGTCCTATCGCGGCACAATACAGCTGAAAGAAGCGCTGGCGCATTCGTCGAACGCCGCCGCCGTGCGCCTGATGCAATATGCGGGAGTGGACAAGGTGATCGGAGCGGCGCACCGGCTGGGCGTCACCTCCCAGCTCGACGTCGGCCAGACGCTCGCTCTGGGCACGGCGGAAATCACGCTCCTGGAGATGACGGCCGCCTATGCCAGCTTCGCCAACGAGGGTATGGGCGTACTGCCCTACATCATCACGCGCGTCCGTAACGACAAAGGCCGCGTCCTCATCGAGCGCAAGCTCAATGGGGACCGCCGGGTCATGCCCGCCCGCATCGCCGGCGACATGAACGAGATGCTGAGCGCCGTCGTCACCAGCGGGACGGGCACGGCCGCCGCCCTGCGCGGCCGTCCGGCGGCTGGCAAGACCGGCACGTCAACCGAATACCGCGATGCGTGGTTCATCGGCTACACCGCCGACTATGTTGCGGGCGTGTGGCTGGGCAACGACCGCAACACCAGGATGCGGTTCGTCACTGGCGGGAGCCTGCCAGCGGGCATCTGGCGGCAGATCATGGAGAGCGCGCATAAGGGGCTGCCCGTGCGCCCGCTGCCCGGCACAGGCGGCGCGATCA
>JBNKDX010000058.1:0-9897 GCA_050288485.1 Rhodomicrobiaceae bacterium
AGACCGCGCACCGGGCCCCAGGCCGAGCGTCACGCCGTCCTCGCTGGTGAATTCGGGCGAAGCATCCCGCGTCGTCACGCCGGTTCGCCGGAACAGCCGCATCGACAGTTGCTCGTAACCCTCGGCCAGCAGAAAATCGCGTCCAGTTCTGTAAAGCGCCAGCCGTTGCGCGTCCCAGCTTGCGGCCCCGGCCTTGCCGTCGAGGCCGGTGAGCGGGCGAACATAGAGCGGATAAAGATGGACCTCCTCCGGCCGCCACATGAGCGCGCGGCGGAGCGACTGCCGCCAGCTTTCCGGCGTCTGGCCGCTGGCGCCGTAGATCAGATCGATATTGAGGATCGGGAAGTTGGCGCCGCGGATGGTGTCGAGCGCCGCTGTCAGGTCGGGGCGCTTCTGCGGGCGGCCGATGGCGCAGCGTTCACGCTCGATGAAGGACTGCGCGCCGATGCTGATCCGCTCGATGCCGCGCGCCTTGAGGAACGCCAGTTTTTCGGGATGAGCCGTGCCGGGCGAAGTCTCGATCGCGGCAGGCACGCGGGCCGCATCTGCGCCGAACAGCTTCGCCGCCAGATCGAAAAGCCGGGCAAGATCCTCCACGTCCAGAAAGGTGGGCGTGCCGCCGCCAATGACCAGACGCGCCGCCGCCGCATCCGCCAGTTCCTCCGCCACTGCTTCCCCCTGGCGCTCAATGGCATCCAGATAGCGCAGTACGAGCGGCCGTTTCGGGTTGGCCAGGGTGAAGAGGTTGCAAAAGCCGCAGCGCATCCCGCAGAACGGCACATGGATGTAAAGCGCAAGCCGGTCGCGGCGTTCCCCTGCCCAGGCCTCGCGCAACGGCGCCGGCGGCTGAAGCGGCCGGTAGGACGATTTGTGCGGGTAGGAATAGGCGTAGCCCTCATAGATGCGCGGGAATGAGACGAGCGGCGCGCCTTGTACAGCGGTGTTGTTATTGGCGGTCACGCTTAGTGCTCCTTTCGTGGTCGCCGGTCGCGGGCAGAAGTTCGGGTTTTCCTATGCGTAGTTCGTTTGACAAAAAACCGCGACGCACCGCAATGTCGCAACATGGAACTCGAAGCTGTTCCGGTCCTGGCGGATGCCGCTGAGGCGTCCGCGGAACGGTCCGGGATCACCGGCTGCCGGGGTTAGTGGCGTTCGGGTGCGTAGAGTTGGGCAGTCAGCGGAAGCTTCCATGTGTAGATCGTGAACCTGCAAACAACGGGATGAGATCTAGAACAATGGGCAGAAGCTTTGATCGCGGCGGACGGAGCCGCAAAGAACGGATGCGGGGCAAGCGGCGTGCGTATCAGCAGGCCGAGCGGGACCGTGAGGCGCGCGAAGCCGTGATGCAGGCGCGGCATACGGCTCTGCAGGCCAGGGCCAAACGGCGGCAAGTCGCCGCGCCGGCGCGTTCGGCCGCGGGCATGTCTGACGGCCCGATGGCCCGGCCCGCCGCCATTACCGCGATCATCGATCAGAAGCGGCCGGGTTTCATCGCCCGGGTCTTCAAGCGGATATTGGGCAAAGCGGCGTAACACGCGCATCGGCTGTGAAATGGCCATTCCTCGCCCGGCGGCGGTTCCGCCGGGCGGGGGCCTTCCTTAGCGAACTGGCGCGCCATCTTTTTTTCGTGCCGATTTCCTGGCAGAGTTGAAGCCACTTCGACTGCCGGCGGGCCGCCAGACATGCATTACGATACAGTTCCGGTTCTGAAAGATGTCGTCCTCGTGGGCGCAGGCCACGCCCATGTGCAGGTCCTGAAGCTTTTTGGCATGGACCCGCTGCCCGGGGTGCGGATCACGCTCATCACCCGCGAGGCGCACACGCCGTACTCGGGGATGCTGCCCGGGCTCATCGCCGGTTATTACACCTTCGACGACACGCATATCGACACCGGCCCGCTTTGCCGATTCGCGGGCGCGCGGTTGTACAACGACACGGTCGTGGGCATTGACCGTAAGGCGAAGCTCGTTCTCTGTAGCAACCGTCCGCCGGCCCCCTATGACGTCCTGTCCATCGACATCGGCTCGTCGCCCGCGACGGCGGGCATCCCCGGCGCCTCGGATCACGCTGTCCCGGTGAAGCCTGTCGACGGGTTCCTCGGGCGCTTCGACGCCATGCTGACCCGTGTCCTGGAGGCGAAGGAGCCGCGGCATATCGCCATGATCGGCGGGGGTGCGAGCGGCATCGAACTGCTGCTCGCGGCGCAATGCCGTGTGGAGGCCGAGATGCGGGCGGCGGGGCGTGATCCGGCGAGCGTGTCGTTCTCGCTCGTCTCCGCGTCGCACGATATCCTGCCCGCCTTTCCGCCGAAGATGCGCGCCCGCTTCGCGAGCCTCCTCAAGGAGCGCGGCATTGATGTCGTCAGCGGCGCCGCGGTATCCCAGGTGGGGGCGGGCGTGCTGCATTTCGAGCAGCGCGCACCGCTGAATGTGGACGAAGTCCTGCTGTGCACGGCCGGTCAACCCGCGTCCTGGCTGCGGCAAACCGGTCTTCCGCTTACCCCCGAGGGGTTCATCAAGGCGGGAGCGACGCTGCAGGTGGAAGGCGAGGGGGATATCTTTGCGGCGGGCGACGTGATCGCTTTCGGTCCGCGCGCGCTCCCCAAATCGGGCGTCTATTCGGTGCGCGCCGGGCCGGTGCTGGCCGGGAACATCAAACGGCTGCTGATGGGCCGCGCGCTGAAAGCGTTCAAACCGCAGCGCCGCGCCATGTATCTGCTGTCGGCGGGAGCGGAATACGCGGTGGGCACACGCAACGGCTTCGTGTTCGGCGGCAAATGGGTCTGGCGGTGGAAGAGCCGGATCGACAGGCGCTTCATGTCCGAATTCAACGATCTGCCGGAGGTGGCGGCGGATGAGCGCGCGGTCGCCGTGCCGGTCGTCGACGAGGAGACGCGGCGCGAGCTGTCGTTCGCTACCGGGGGGTGTGGCGGCTGCGGGGCGAAGCTGGGGACGGGCGAATTCTCGCACGCGCTGGCCGGGCTGGCGCCGGTCAAGCGGGTGGAGGTCATGGCGGGGCTGAAGGATGCCGAAGACGCCGCGATCACCGACCCCGGCGGCGACACGCAGTGGCTGCAAACCGCGGATCATTTCCGCGCCGTCATCGACGATCCCTACATATCCGGCAAGATTGCCGCCCATCACGTGCTCGGCGGCATCTACGCCATGGGCGGCTCTCCGCAAACCGCGCTGGCGCTCGTCACCCTGCCCCCCGGCATCGCGGCGAAATCGGAGGCGGATCTCCGCGCGCTGATGGCGGGCGTCAATGAGGTTCTCTCCGAGGCAAACTGCGAACTGACCGGCGGGCGGACCGCGCAAGGCGCCGAACTGGCGCTCGGCTTCGCCGTCACCGGGACCGTGGGCCGCAACCGCGTGCTGCGAAAGGGCGGCGCGCAGACGGGCGATCTGCTCATCCTCACCAAGCCGCTTGGCGCCGGCACGCTCCTCGCGGCGGATACGCGCGGGCGGGCGAGGGCGCGCTGGATCATGGCCGCCGTCGCGCACATGCTTCAGTCCAACCGCGAGGCTGCGGAAATCCTCCAGCGCTATGACGTTCATGCGGTCACCCACGTCGCCGGCTCAGGCTTGCTCGGCCATCTGGCGGAAATGTTGAGGGCGAGCAAGACCGCCGCGGTGCTCCGGCTCGGCGCGCTGAAAGTGCTGCCGGGCGTGACGGTTACGCTGGAGGAAGGATTCTTCTCGTCGATGCATCCGCAGAATCTGCGGCTGCGCCGCCTGATCCGGCAGGCGGAGGGCCTGACGCATCCGCTCTATCCGGTGCTTTTCGACGCGCAGACGGGGGGCGGTCTGCTCGCTGCGGCGCCGTGGAAAGCCGCCACGGCCATCCTGGCCGACCTCAACGCCGCAGGCTACACACGCGCAGCAGTGATCGGCGAGATCATGGCCTCGGACGGCGCGCCGCAGTTGGTGTCGCTGCGGCCATAGAGCCGGGACCGGCGGAAGGCGCCTATCTCCCGCTCTTTTTTGTCTTACCGGCGCATTTCTCCGGCTCGTAGAAATCGATGCGGCTCAGCTCGCCCGCGATGGCGAAATTGCCGTAGTCGATGACCAGCTTGCGGCTGACGCCGTTCGCATAGAGCCGGAAGGACAGCTCGTAGCTCGGCAGGCCCTCATCCGATCTGGCGGGCGCCTTGCCGTCGAAGTAGCCGATCGTCACCGGCCAGGAGGGAAGGGTGTCCAGGTTCTCGGCATTCTTGATGGGGATGAAGGTCTTTCCCGTCCCCGGCTGGAAGGCCCGACCGATGAGCGTTGTCGTCTCGAACAGTTTGACGCCCTGTTCCGAGCCGTCATAAAGGTTGGCCTGCACGATGTCGCGCCCGGCCTCGGCAGCCGCGAGAATGGCCAGCGAATGCTGCGTCGGGAACAGGGGATCGCCGCCAAGTTTGACGCTGCGCTTCCTGGGCTTGCGGATGGTGATGTCGATGGCCTCGCCGCTCTTGCCGCGCGTGGCGATGCCCTTCACGTGCTCGGCGAGCTTCTGATTCATGTATTGCGAGGTATCGAAGCGAAACCGCCCGCCCTGGGCCTGTTCCCAGGTCGAGGAGCGCATGTCTGTGACGGTCGATCTGCCATCGCGGTCGATGATCTCCGTCACCAGCCTCGTGCCGAGCGAATAGCCCGCACAGGGCGATCCCGTGAAGTTGAAAACGAGGCGCCCGCGGATGTCCGAGACGTTAGAGCCTGCGACCGCGCGCTTCAGGGTCATGTCGTAGACGGCGCGGTGCGGAGCGAGCTTGACTTCCGGCGCCTGCTCCTGCTTGACGGCGGGGAGCGGCATGGCGGCCATCGCCTGTCCGGCGGGCAGAATCATTGCGGCGGCAAGAAGCCGGCGTGTCGTCCTGTTCATGCGCATCGGCACCTCGGTTGCGGGCGGCGTCCGGCATCCTCTCAGGCCGCGCCTGGTGAGCGGCAGGCAGCGGCTTCCGGCGGGCCGTGTTCCTCGCGTTGTCGTCTTCAACCATAGGGCAACCACGCCGCTCCGCAATGGCAATATGGCGCCCTCCAATCGAGTGATTCCACACCCAGCCTGAAACTTTGGTTTAAATCCGTAAATAAATGCGCCGCGCCGCCGCGGGGCCATCCGCGGCCGCCTCGAAGGGTTTTCGCTTTCCGAGCGGGTTGAGCGCGCAAGAAATGCCGAGACCGGAGAGCGACTTGGCGGTGGCGATGGACAGGCGCGTTCGCATTTGCTACAAGGGGACAGCAGTTAAGGAATGCCGGGTGCGTGCGTGCCCGGCATTTTATGTCATTTGCGAGTGGCAAACACCAATGTGAAGGAGAGAGCGTGCAAGTCCATGTTCGCGACAACAACGTCGATCAGGCGTTGAAAGCCCTCAAGAAGAAGATGCAGCGGGAAGGCATCTTCAGGGAGATGAAATTACGCAACTACTATGAAAAGCCCTCCGAGAAGCGCGCACGCGAGAAAGCCGAGGCGGTACGCCGGGCGCGCAAGCTGGCGCGGAAGCGTGCGCAGCGCGAAGGGCTTGTTCTGGGGCGCGGGCCAAGACGTTAGTTCCCGGGCAACCCAGCCGGGGTATGGTGAAAGTGGCGCAGGCGGCTGTTCCATTTTGGCCGCATTTCTGGAGCAACTGAGAGTCGGGGCTCGGCAACGGGGGTGTTTTTTCGGCTTCGTTGCCCGGGCGTTGGCATCAATACGACCGGGATTGGCTGGTTCGATGGGTTTCCTGATGAGGCCGATTGCTGGCAGATTTGCCGCGGTGCTGGGGGTATGCCTGCTCGCTGGCTGCCAGGGCGGCGCCGAAGTGGCGAATCAGATCGCCCTGCGGCAAAAGCTCGCGCAGGCCGACCAGAAGGCCAACATCGCCTCGCTCTCCGAAGTCATCAAGACAAATCCGAACGACGCCAACGCGCTGAATCTGCGCGGCGCGGCTTTCGGTCAGTCGGGCGACCACGAAAAGGCGCTGGACGACTTCAACGCCGCGATCTCCATCAGCCCTCAGTATTATCAGGCTTACGCCAACCGGGCGCTGATCTACGCGCGCGTGGGCCGGCTCGATCAGGCCCTGACTGACTACGATCAGGCCCTCAGCATCGACCCGAGATACAGCGTCGCACTCATCGGCCGCGGCAACATTCACCGGATGCGCAAGAACTACCCGATGGCTGTGGCCGATTACACGCAGGCGCTCGAAATTCAGGCCGACCCGATCGCTTTCTTCAATCGCGGTCTGAGCTACCAGGCGATGGGGCAGCATTACAAGGCCGTGGACGATTTCGACAACACGCTGGGTTATCGTTCGGATGCGCCCGAGGTCTATCACGCCAAGGGACTGAGCGAACTGGCGCTGCAGAAATACGAGAAGGCCTACGAAGACTTTTATCAGGCGGCGCGCGGGCGCAAGGACAATTACGAGGCCTGGGCCTTGCGCGGCAGGGCGGCCGAGGGTATGGGCCAGAAGAAGGAAGCCGCGCAGGCCTACAGGCGCGCTCTACAGATCAATCCGTCCTATGGACCCGCCCGCGAGGGGCTCTACCGCGTTGGCGGCGAAGCCTGACACGCTGTGGCCATTTCCTAATGAACGCTCCTTTCCGGTTCTGAAGCGGCGGCGGTTTTCTTTGTGTACGCAAGGGGACGCCACCCGCCGTCCCGAGGGACTGCGTTTTCGCCCGGGGCCTCTGCGGCGCCGGGCGGCGGCAATCTGCGCAGACCACGGCCAACACCAGATCGCCCATGGAATGGACTGACGACGCCATCGTCCTGCATGTGCGCCCGCACGGTGAAACCAGCGCCGTGGCGGAGCTGCTCTCACGCGGCCACGGCCGTTATCTCGGGCTCGTGCGCGGCGGACGTTCGCGGCGCCTGCGCCCGCTGCTGCAGACCGGCAACCTTCTGCGCGCCGAGTGGCGGGCGCGGCTCGCGGAGCATCTCGGCTTCTTCGTGCTGGATCTTGCCGAACCCTTCGCCGCGCACGCGCTCGACGACCGTCTGGCTTTGGCCGGTATCGGCACGCTGACCAGCCTTGCCAACCTCCTGCCCGAGCGCGACCCGCATCCGGCGCTGTTCGACATGGCGCTTCTCATGCTGCGGCATCTCGACGAGCCGGAGCTGTGGCCGCAGCTTCTCGTTCGCTGGGAATTGCTGCTCTTGTCGGAACTGGGCTTCGGCCTCGATCTGGAGGTTTGCGCAGCGACGGGCGCGCGCGATGGCCTGACTTATGTTTCGCCGAAATCGGGCCGCGCCGTATCCGCCGAGGCAGGCGCGCCTTACGCCGCCCAGCTCCTGCCGCTGCCCGCCTTTCTGCGCTCGGGCAATGCGCTGGCGGCGTCGCGCGCGGAGATCGCCGACGGCCTCCGGCTCACCGGCTATTTCCTGGAGCGGCATGTCCTGACGCCGCGCGGACTTTTTCCGCCGGATTCCCGCACGCCGATCGTGCAGCGTCTTCAGGCTGCACCTCCCCAATGACACCCTTCAGGCGCACTGAAATCGAAACCGCCCGGGGCGAGGATATTCGCGATGCCGCCCTGCCCTGCGCGGCCTCCGGATACGCCCCACTTGACGCGCCCCCCACAAGGTTTAAGCAAGGTCCATGGCTGACGAACTGATTCTCGATCCAGGCTCCGCGGAACCCGTGAAGCTGAAGGATGCGCTGGAAGAGCGCTATCTCGCTTACGCGCTGTCCACCATCATGCACCGTGCGTTGCCCGATGTGCGCGATGGTCTCAAACCCGTGCACCGGCGACTTTTGTACGCCATGCGCCTTTTGAAGCTCGACCCGGAGGGCGGCTACAAAAAGTGCGCGCGCGTGGTCGGCGACGTCATCGGTAAGTTTCACCCGCATGGCGACCAATCGGTCTATGACGCCCTGGTGCGCCTCGCGCAGGAGTTCGCGCAGCGCTATCCGCTCGTGGATGGCCAGGGCAATTTCGGCAATGTCGATGGCGATAACGCCGCGGCGATGCGCTACACCGAAGCGCGCCTGACGGATATCGCCGCCGCGCTGCTGGACGGCATCGACGAGGATACGGTCGATTTCCGCGAGACGTATGACGGCTCGGAAGAAGAGCCGGTCGTCCTTCCCGCCAATTTCCCGAACCTGCTGGCGAACGGCTCGTCGGGTATTGCCGTGGGTATGGCGACGTCCGTTCCGCCGCACAATGTCGAGGAACTGTGTGACGCCGCCCTCTATCTCATCAAGCACCCGCGCGCATCCGCCGAGAAGCTCGCCGACTTCGTCCCCGGCCCGGATTTCCCGACCGGCGGCATCATCGTGGACAGCCGCGCCTCGATCGTCGAGGCCTACCGCACCGGCCGCGGCAGCTTCCGCCTGCGCGCGGACTGGCAGCGCGAAGAAACCGGCCGTGGCGCCTATCAGATCGTCGTCACCGAAATCCCCTATCTCGTGCAGAAGTCGCGGCTGATCGAGAAGATCGCCGAGCTGATGGAGGCGAAGAAGCTGCCGCTCCTCGCCGACGTGCGCGACGAGTCCGCCGAGGATGTCCGCCTCGTGCTGGAGCCGCGCGCGCGCACCGTGGACGCCGTCGTGCTCATGGAGCAGCTTTTCAAGCTGACCGAGCTGGAATCGCGCGTCCCCCTGAATATGAACGTGCTCAGCCGCGGGCAGGTGCCGGTGGTTATGGGCCTCGGCGAGGCGCTCGGCGAATGGCTCCAGCATCGCAAGGTCGTGCTGAGACGCCGCTCGGAACACCGTCTGAAGGCGATCGAGCACCGGCTGGAAGTGCTCGGCGGCTATCTCATCGCCTATCTCAACATCGACGAGGTGATCCGCATCATCCGCAATGAGGACGAGCCGAAAGCGGTGCTGATGCGGAAATTCCGCCTCAGCGACGTACAGGCCGAGGCGATCCTCAACATGCGGCTGCGCGCTCTGCGCAAGCTTGAGGAAATCGAAATCCGCACCGAGCACGACAAGTTGACGGACGAGAAAGCCGAACTCGTCGCGCTGCTCGCCTCGGATGAGAAACAATGGGCGAAGATTTCGCAGGAGATCGCCGCAACCAGGAATGCCTTTGGCAAAGGGACGGCGCTGGGTGCGCGCCGCACGGCCTTCGCCGACATGCCGGTCATCGACGTGGATGTGGAACAGGCGATGATCGAGCGTGAGCCTGTGACGGTCGTCCTCTCGGAGAAGGGCTGGATTCGCGCGCTCAAAGGCCACCAGGACGACCTGGACAAGCTGCAGTTCAAGGCCGGTGACGGGCTGAAACGCGCCATGCGCGCGCAGTCCACGGACAAGCTGGTGCTGTTCGCGTCCAACGGCAAGTTCTACACGCTGGAAGCCTCCGCCCTGCCCGGCGGGCGCGGCCACGGCGAGCCGGTGCGTCTGATGATCGACCTCGAAGAGGCGAGCGATATCGTCGAGCTGTTCGTACACAAACCGGGCCGCAAGCTGCTGATCGCCTCCCGCCAAGGCAACGGTTTCATCATTGCCGAGGACGAGGTCATCGCGCAGACGCGCAAGGGCAAGCAGGTGATGACGGTCACGTCCCCGGACAAGGCAATTGCCTGCGTGGCTGCCGAGGGCGACAGCGTCGCCTGCCTGGGCGAAAACCGGCGGATGCTGATTTATCCGCTCGCCGAGGTCAACGAACTGAGCCGCGGGCGCGGAGTGCGCCTGCAGAAATACAAGGATGGCGGGCTGGCCGACGTTACGGTCTTTCGCGCCGCTGAGGGTCTGCGCTGCCTCGAAGGCTCGCGCACCCGCACCTTCACCGAGCTGGCCGAATGGCAGGGCGCGCGCGCCCAGTCCGGCCGCACCGTGCCGAAGGGTTTTCCCCGGGCGAACCGCTTTGGCATCACCGGTTTCGATGTGCCATAATTTGGTGATCATTTTGGAGCTATTGGTACGTTAACAAATGTTAACGTGCGCCAGGACGCTTGGGGACCATGCGCCGTTTT
>JBNKDX010000059.1:0-9798 GCA_050288485.1 Rhodomicrobiaceae bacterium
ATAGTCGGACGCCGCCGCCCCCGCCTCATCCGGATTGGCGAGCCCGGCGCTCGCCACCTGGGCCGTCGCCTGCTGGAGCCGGACGAAAGCCTTCGCCAGCGGGCCGACGAATTCAGCGAGGGCCTCGTTCCCGGCGTTCGCCTCAATGTAGGCGGCGACGGGGTGGAAGAAGCGCCGCAGATAGCGCCCGCCATGCGCGCCAAGCTTGCGCCCCACGAGGTCGAGCGCCTGCACGCCGTTGGTGCCTTCGTAAATCTGCGAGATGCGGCAGTCGCGGACATATTGCTCCATGCCGTGCTCGCGGATGTAGCCATGGCCGCCCAGCACCTGCATGCCCATATTCGTCGCGTCATAGCCGAGATCGGTGAGCAGCGACTTGATGATCGGCGTCAAGAGCGCCACGAGGTCGTCCGCTTCCTGACGCACCGCCGCATCCGGGTGATGTTCGGCGAGGTCGAGGTTCCACGCGCACCAGGCGGCCAGCGCCCGGCTACCCTCGCCAAAGGCGCGCTGTGTCAGCAGCATGCGCCGCACATCGGGGTGCACGATAATCGGGTCGGCGGGCTTGTCGGGGTGTTTGGCTCCTGAAAGCGCACGCCCCTGCAGCCGCTCGCGGGCATAGGCGACGGCGCCCTGATAGGAGGCCTCCATCAGCCCCAGCCCCTGCATGCCGACGCCGAGCCGCGCGGTGTTCATCATTGCGAACATGGCGCGCATGCCCTTGTTCGGCTCACCGATCAGCCAGCCCGCAGCGTCGTCGAAATTCATGACGCAGGTCGAGGACGCCTTGATGCCCATTTTGTGTTCGATCGAGCCGCAGGAGGCGCCGTTGCGCGGGCCCAGCGCGCCGTCGTCCTTCACCAGGAATTTCGGCACGATGAACAGGCTGATGCCCTTGATGCCCTTCGGCGCATCGGGCAGCCGCCCCAGCACCAGATGCAGGATGTTCTCGGTCAGGTCGTGCTCGCCCGCCGAGATGAAGATCTTGGTGCCGGTGATTTTGTAGCTGCCGTCGTCCTGCGGGATGGCCTTGGTGCGCATCAGGCCGAGATCGGTGCCGCAATGCGGTTCGGTCAGGCACATGGTGCCGGACCATGTTCCATCCACCAGCTTCGGCAGATAGGTGTTCTTCAGGGCTTCCGTGCCGAATTCGTGCAGGGCGACATACGCGCCGTGGCTGAGGCCGGGATACATGCCGAAAGACAGGTTCGACGAGCAGATCATCTCCATGACCAGCGTGTTGACCGATTCGGGCAAACCCTGTCCGCCATAGGCTGGATCGCAGGCGATCGACGTCCATCCGCCCTCGCGGAAGGTATCGTAGGCTTCCTTGAAGCCTTTGGGCGTGCGCACGACGCCGTTTTCGAAAGTGCAGCCTTCCTCGTCACCGGAGCGGTTGATCGGGTGGAGGACCTCCTCGCAGACCTTGGCCGCCTCTTCCAGCACGGGGTCGATGAGGTCGCGGGTGAAGTCTTCGAAGCCGGGGAGCTGGGCGAGATCGTCTCCGCCCATCAGCTCGAAGAGCACGAAGCGCATGTCGCGCAAGGGAGCCTTGTAACTGGCCATTGTTCCGTTTTCCTTAATCTCGTCTTCGGCGTTCGCGGCCCTAATTCCGCAGCGGTTTGCCCGTCTCCAGCATATGTTCGATGCGTGCGAGCGTGCCCGGCGTCTTCACCAGCCGCATGAAACGCGTGCGCTCCAGGTCCAGTACGGCGCTTTCGTCCAGCACCTCCGTCACGTCCGCATCGCCGCCGCTGAGAATTTCTGCCAGCGCGCCAGCGACCACCACGTCATGCGGTGTGGCCTTGCCGAGCTGATGGAAACCGACAACCGCCATGTCGAGCGCCGTCTTGCCGGACGGTCCGGGCAGCACAAAGACCGGCGGCTCGGGCGGGGCATATCCCTCCACCATCGCCAGCGCCCTGGCCTTGGCGTCGGCGAGCAGGCGGTAGCGGTTCATGGTGATGCCGTCGGTCGGACGCAGGAACAGCATTTCTTTGGCCTCCGCCGCGGATTTCGCAACAGTCGCCGTGCTGACCATCTCGAACACCTTGGCGACCGCGGGCATCGGCCCCTTCGGCATACGGTTGTTCGCCGCCCAGCGCGCGAGCATCTCCTTGCAGCCGCCCCAGCCGGGGATCAGCCCGACGCCGACTTCGACGAGGCCCGCATAGGTCTCGGCGTGAGCCTGCACGGCGTCCGAATGCAGGAGGATTTCGCAGCCGCCGCCCAGCGCCATACCCGCAGGCGCAGCCACGACGGGGAAGGGCGCGTATTTCAGCGCGCGATAGGTGGCCTGCCCGCCAGCGATCAGCTTCTCGATCTCGGGCCATGCCGCGATATTGGCGGCGAACAGCGCGAGGCCGATATTGGCGCCGACCGAAAAGTTGCTCCCCTCGTTGTAGACGACCATCGCCTTGTAGCTCTTCGCCGTCAGCGCGATGGACTTGCCCAGCAGGTCGAGGATATCCGGGTCAAGCGCGTTCATCTTGGAGGTGAACTCGAAGCAGACCACGCCGTCACCAATATCCCACAGCGCCGCCGAACCGTTCTTCAGGAGCGGCTTGGATGTGAGCTTGATATCCGCCAGCATCAGCACGCCGTCCGGGCGCACCATGTCGCGATACTGCCCGTCGAGGCCGAGGACCTGGCGGCGGCCGTTCTCCACGCGGTAGAAGGTGCGGCCGCTGGCGGCGCGCAGGGGCGCCGGAACGGGCTGCCCGTCCTTCTCCAGCCGCGCGATGAACCAATCGACGCCCAACTGGTCGATCAGCTCGAACGGGCCGAATTTCCAGTTGTAGCCGAGCCGCATGGCCTCGTCGATGGAGTCCACCTCGTCGGCGGCGTCGCCCAGGAGCGCGGCGGCATAGCGCAGCGTCGGCCCCATCACGCGCCACGCATAGCGGCCATGTTCGCTGTCGTGATCGAACAGACGCGCGAGCTTTTTGCCCGCCGCGGCCACGGCCTCCACCTCGGCCTTCTGCGATTTCCGGTACTGGCCGGTGATGAGATCGATGGCTTCCTTCTGTTTCCCCTTCTCGCGGTTGATGCGATAGAAGCCGCCCTTGCCCTTGCGGCCCGTATAGCCGTCGGCAATCATGCGCTCGACGAGCGGCAGCGGCTTGTTCAGCGCGTGGAACGGATCATCCTTGGGGAGCGATGCGGCCATGCTTGCATTGACATGCGGCATCAGGTCGAGGCCGACGAGATCAAGCAAGCCGAACACGCCGGTTTTCGGAATGCCCATCGGCCTGCCGATGACGGCGTCAACGTCTTCGATGGCCAGCCCCATCTCGAAGGCGGTCACCACCGCCGCCTGCATCCAGAACACGCCGAGCCGGTTGGCGATGAAGCCGGGGCGGTCCTTGCAGGCGACCACGCTCTTGCCAAGCTTGTGGTCGGCGAATTGCGACACGGCGCTGACGATCTCCGGCCGCGTCTTCGCGCCGCCGACGACTTCCAGAAGCCGCATGTAGCGCGGCGGATTGAAGAAATGGGTGATGAGGAAATCGGCGGCGAAGCTATCCGGCAGTCCCTCCACGAGTTTTTCGAGCGGAATGGTCGAAGTGTTCGACGACACCGCGCTGCCCGGCTTCCGCGCAGCTTCGATCTTGGCGTAGAGCCCCTGCTTGATGTCCAGCCGCTCGATGACTGCTTCCACGATCCAGTCACACTCGGCCAGGAGGCCCAGATGGTCCTCGATATTGCCCGTGGTGACGAGCTTGGCCGCCGCCTTGCTCATGAACGGGGCCGGGTCGGCCTTGAGCATCTTCGCCACCGCTCCTTCAGCGATGGCGTTGCGGTTGGCGGCGCCCGGCGGCACGATGTCGAGGAGCACGACGGGCACGCCCGCATTGGCGACGTGAGCGGCAATCCCTGCCCCCATCACGCCCGCGCCGATGACGGCGACCTTCTTTATTTCAACAGTCATTACATCGCCTCCAGGATCGTAGCGATGCCCTGGCCGCCGCCGATGCACTGCGTGGCGAGCGCGTAGCGGCCCTTCTCGCGCTTCAGGAGCGAGGCGGCCTTGCCGACGATGCGCGCGCCGGTGGCGCCGAGCGGATGGCCGAGCGCGATGGCGCCGCCGTCCGGATTGATCTTGTCGAGGTTGAGGCCGAGTTCGCGGATGCAGGCGATGGCCTGGCTGGCGAAGGCTTCGTTCAACTCGACCACGTCGAGCTGGCCCGCCTCGATGCCCGCGCGGGCGAGCGCCTTCTTCGTTGCGCCCACCGGCCCGATGCCCATGATTTCCGGATCGCAGCCGCACACAGCGACGCTCTTCACGCTGGCGAGAATGTCGAGGTTCTTGCGCCGCGCGTAATCCTCCGAGCACACCAGCACGGCGGAGGCGCCGTCGGTCAGCGGCGAGGACGTGCCGGCCGTGACCACGCCATTCGCATTGAAGGCGGGCTTCAGCGTGGCCAGCGTCTCGGCAGTCGTCTCAGAGCGGATGCAGCCGTCAACCGACACCGTGCCCTTGCGGCCAGTGATCGGAACGATTTCATCCGTGAGGCGTCCGCCGTCGCGCGCCGCCGTGGCCAGCTGCTGCGAGCGGACGGCGAATTCCTCCTGCTCGGCGCGGCTGATGTTCCAGCGCGCAGCGACGTTCTCCGCCGTGTCGCCCATGCTCATGTAAGCGCCGGGCATTGTCTTCGCGAATTCGGGGTGAGGCAGAGGATTGAAGCCCATCATCGGCACGCGCGTCATGCTCTCCACGCCCGCGCAGATGAACGCCTCGCCCGCATCCATCTGGATCGCGCCCGCCGCGATGTGCACGGAGGACATGGACGAGCCGCAGAAACGGTTGACGGTGGCGCCGCCCACGCTTTTCGGCAGACCGGCCATCAGCCCGACGAGACGGGCCATGTTGAATCCCTGCTCACCCTCGGGAAATGCGCATCCGAGCAGCAGGTCTTCGATGTCCTCGCCCGGAACGCCGGTTTTGGCGACCAGCGCCCGGATGACCTGCGCGGCCATCTCATCGGGACGCACCGAGGCGAGTTCCCCCTTTTTTGCCAGGGTGAACGGCGAGCGTGCATACCCGGCAATAACCACCTTCTTCATGGATGTTTCTCCGATTGGCTGTGAAATGGCAGATAGCGGGAAGGCGTGGTCACCCTCACGCGGGAACAGGCGGCGTTGCGAGCCGCCCGGCTCATAGGTTTTCGACGCCGTATCATGAGGCGCCCTCCTCCGTGCCGCGTTCGCGGAGCGCGGTCAGGGCTGCCTGCTTGATGTCCTGCAACTCGGCCAGGACGGTTTCGACCTCCTGGCGCTGCGCCTCCAGCGCGGCGATGCGCGTCTTCACCCTGGCGGCGAGCAGTTGCAACTGTCCGGCCTGCGTGGCGTCCACCGCGTAGAGGTCGAGGAATTCCTTGATGTCCTTGAGTGAGAAGCCGAGCCGCTTGCCGCGCAGGATCAGCAGCATGCGCGCCCGGTCGCGCGTGGTGTAGATGCGCGTGTGTCCGGCGCGCTGCGGGGCGATGAGGCCCTGATCCTCGTAGAAGCGGATGGTGCGCGTCGTGACGCCCAGCTCCTGGGCCAGTTCGGCGATGGAATAGACCTTGCCGAGGACGCCCTGCTCCGTGGGATGTTTGCCCGTTCTGGTGCCCATGCCCCTCAACCGGTCCGACATGCTGGAAACACGGACCCGCGGGAGCGGCCTTCTCACGGCGGCGCGCCGGTTCGGCGGGTCATATCGTGGCGGGGACGTTAACCCCTTTCGCACATCCCGTCAACTGCTTTACGTAGACGTAAAGGTAAGGTAGGACACCCGCCCGCAAACGTTAGCCGCCAGGCTTCAATCGGCGATCGTGATCCGCGCTACGGGATCGGATGTGTAGGGCTGATGCGCCTGGAGGAAGTTCACCAGCGCGTCGGCGTCGAGCGGCCCGCCGGTGCGTTCCGTTCCCTCGGTGAAATGCTTGAAGGCGTCGCCACCATCGGCGAGGAAACTGTTCACCGTCACGCGATACTGCGCGTCCGGCTCAACGGGCTTGCCATCGAACGTCAGGCCGGAGACCCGCTCGCCGTGGGGCAAGTTTCCCTTCCAGGTGTAGCGTAGGCCCCGCGAGGGCTGCAGAAAACGCGGCTCGGCGGCGCCCGGCTTCTGCTGGTCCTCCAGCACCGCCTTGAGCTGCGCGCCCGAGAGCGTCATCACCACCAGCGCATTGCCGAAAGGCTGCATGGTGAAAGCCTGGCCGAAGGTCACGGGACAGGGCGGCTTGCCGGTGCAAGGGAAAGCGGCGCGGATACCGCCGGGATTGGTGAGCGCGATCTGCGCCTTGCCGGGCGCGGACCGCGTCGCCTCCAGTTGCGCGTCGGCGATCATGCGGCCTGAGGGGAAGTCGGCGGCGAGGCCGGTCTGGCCGTCGTTGGTGTAGCCTACCGGCCCGGTGATGCTGCCGATGACGCGATCGGCCTTCGGCGCCGTGAGCGCGGCGTATTTGGCGACCAGCGAGGCGGTGGCGGCATCGGTGGGCACCGCCGGGATTTTGCCCTGCGCCTTGTTGACGACCGCGATGTTGCGGCTCCGCGTCCTGCTGCGGTCGATGCGGCCGGTCGCCGGGTCCAGTTCGACGTCGATCACCGAGACGCCGCGCCCGTAGGACGTCGCCTGCACCACCCGCAGGCCCTTTTGCCCGGGCGTGTCGATGATACAGTTGTAGCCCTGATGGGTGTGCGCAGAGAACACGAGGTCGATGTCCGCCGAGAGCTTGCCTGCGATCTTGAAAATCTCGCCCTCCCGCCCCGGGCAGGCCGTGTCGTTCCAGTCTCCGGCGATCTTGCCGCCCTCATGGACCGCGGCCACAATCGCGTTCACGCCGTGACGCTTGAGTTCGGCGGCATATTTGTTGAGCGTATCGGCCTCGTCGAGGAACGTCAGGCCCTTGATGCCCGATGGCGACACGATTTCCGGCGTCGTGCGCGTGACCACCCCGACGAAGCCGACCTTCACGCCGTCATATTCCTTGATCACCAGCGGCGGGAAGATGGTCTCGCCGTCCGGCTGAACGACGTTGGCGGCAAGGAAGGGAAATTTCGCGCCCTTGTAGGGCCCCCCCTCGCAGGATGTCACCGCGCCGTTGGCAGCGTTCGGAGCGCAGCCCCCCTTGGCGATGCGCTGCAGCTCCTTCAGCCCGGCGTCGAATTCATGATTGCCGACGATGACGAAATCCAGCCCGATCCTGTTCATTACGTCGATCGTGGATTCATGCCGGAAGAGGGTGGAGATCAGCGGAGCGGCGCCGATGGTGTCCCCGCTCGCGAACACGACCGCGTTCGGCACTTCGCTGCGCAACTTGCCGATCAACCCGCCGAGCCAGGCCGCACCGCCCGTCTGCACCCGCAGTTTCTCAGCGGGGTTATCGGGATCGGGCAGCGTCAGCGTGGTGTTCGCAGGCTCCAGATGGCCGTGAAAGTCGTTGAACGCGATAAGGCGCAGCGACGCCGCCTCCGCGCCGCCCGATCCAGCGGCGACAAACAGCGTCAGGACAATAAGGCGGACCAGCCAGGGCAGGCGATGAAGCAGACGAAATTCCGGCATGAGATATCCATAATGAACTGGCTGACTGCGCGGCGCGCAGGAACGCAATCGTACAGGGTCCGGGAACAGACCGCCGCGCTGCAACTTATGCGGCTTTCGACGCCGTGCGCCAGCGAAAACCCGCCGGTCACGTGTTTTCACCCGGGAGACCCGCGCCGCCCGCGCGCCGCTCCCGTCATTGCTGGCGCGAACTTGGGCGGAGTGTTATAATGCATTGCTAACACAATGGCGTAGTATGCCGATGGTCCTTGCCCAGCGCGTCACGTTATTGTGTGTGTTTTCTTATCGTTATGACGATCGGCAGCCGATGGACCGGCAGGGGGCACCTCGCAGCGCATGACATTGAAAACCGATCGGATCGACGCGTGCGGCCCTGATCCCTTCGCCGGTTACGCACCGGCAGCCAGGGTCTATGACGAAATGGTCGATCCGCAGGGCGCCGTCCGCCCGCACTGGCAGGCCTTCGCGAACCATTTCCGTAATTCCTCGCCCGCCCGGCAGGCCGCCTCCGCGGAGAAGCTGCGCCGTCTCATCCGCGAGAACGGCATCGCTCAGGACATCTTCGCCGACGCCGCCGAAACCGCCGATCCGTGGAAGATCGATCTCATCCCGCTGATTTTCTCCAGCACCGAGTGGGAGTGGCTGGAGAAGGCCGTCATTCAGCGCGCGCGCCTGTTCGAGGCGGTGCTGGCGGACCTTTACGGCGAGCAGACGCTGCTGCAGTCGGGTAGGATTCCACCGCAGCTCGTGCTCGCCGATCCCGCGTTCCTACGGCCGCTCCGGGGCGCGGGGGCTGGGCGCGGGCGCCTCGCCTTCTATGCCGCAGACCTCGCGCGCAGCGCCGATGGCCGCTGGCGCGTCATCGACAGCCACGCCGAGACCACGGCGGGGTCCGGTTTCGCGCTCGCCAACCGGATGGTGCATTCGAGCGTCGCGGCCGATCTCTTCCGCGAATGCAAGGCAATGCGCCTGGCACCGTTCTTCCAGGCCGTCCAGGACGAACTTCAGGCGCGCGCAGGTCGCGACGACGCCTCCATCGCGCTCCTGACGCCGGGCGCGCATCACGACGATTATTTCGGCCACGCCTATCTCGCGCGCTATCTGGGCCTCTTGCTCGTACAGGGCGGCGACCTGCGCGTCGTCGGCAACCGCATCTTCGTGAAGACCCTCGAAGGGCTCCAGCCGGTGGAGATGCTCGTCCGCTGCGCGGCCGGCGCCCAGTGCGACCCGCTCGAACTCGATCCCGGCGGCACGCTCGGCCCGGCGGGGCTCGTCCAGGCGCTGCGCAACTCCCCCGATCTTGCGGCCAACGCCGTGGGAACGGCGGTCATCGAAAACCGCGGCCTGGGGCCCTATCTGGCGGCTCCCTGCAAGGAACTCCTGGGTGAAGTGTTGGAGGTGTGGGACGCGCCGCGCTGGTGGCTGGGCGATCAGCAGGCGCGCCAGCATGTGTTCGCCAATCTCGACGCCATGGCCATCCGCCACGTCCAGGAAGGCACGGGGCGTCCCGGCCGCGGAGGCCAGAGCATCATGCCCGCCGGGCTCAGCGCGGAGTCCGTGGACAGGCTCAGGGAGGACATGGCCCTGCACGGCTGCGACTATGTCGCGGAGGAAAAGGCCACTTACGCCACCGTGCCGTCCTGGACGCCCGAGGGCCTGCGCCCTCAGGGCTACGCGGTGCGGCTCTACGCGGCGCTGACGGGCGGAGAATACCGCGTCATGCCCGGCGGGATCGCGCTGACGGTCACCCCGAACACCTGTGTCGCACTGCATTCGCCCGAAGGCCTGTCGCGCGACGTCTGGGTGATGGCGGCGGCCGCGACGGGACCGCAGCCGAGCCGCCTGCGCCACAGCCTCGACATGCCGCGGATTACGCGCGGCGGCAAGGGGCTCAGGAGCCGGATAGCCGACAACCTGTTCTGGCTCGGCCGCTATGCCGAGCGCGCCGACTGGACCATGCGGCTCCTTCGTGGCGCGCTGGCCGGCCTTTCACCGGATTATGGCGGGCAGTCCTACCGCGAGGTGGTGGCGCGGGCGCTGGACGTGCTCCTGGCGAAGGACGAGGGCGTCGTCGCGCTGCAGCAGGACGAAAGCACCATCGAAATGGCGGTGCGCGGGCTGATGTCGGCGCGCGGGCGGACTTTCGGCGTCATTCACACGCTCGACAATATCCGGCATGTGTCCAGCCTGATTCGCGACCGGCTGTCGGTGGAGCTGTGGCGGACGCTGAGGACGTTCCAGACAGATCC
>JBNKDX010000060.1:0-9699 GCA_050288485.1 Rhodomicrobiaceae bacterium
TCGACGCCAAGCGACTTTCCGATGCGACGCTGAAGTTCATGCAGGGCCTCGAATTGCCAGGCAATGTGCGGCAACTCGAAAACCTCTGTCACTGGCTGACGGTGATGGCACCGGGGCAGACCATCGAAATCGCCGACCTGCCGCCCGAAGCCTTCTTCGGGCGTGGCCGCCTCATCGACGCGCGGGGCGCTGGCGCGATCGGGCCGGAACTGCTCGACGCGTCCCCGGCGGCCCCCGGCGATATCGTGCTGGTGCTGACGGGCTTTTCGGACCGCTTCGGCGACCCCATTTATTACAGCGATTATCCCGAGGTGAGCGAAGCCTTCGCCGCCGGTCTCGTGGCGTGCGGCGTGAAAATGCTCGGCCTCGACACGCCCGGCCTCGACCGCGCGCCTTACCCGGTCCACAAGCTGCTGCTGGCGAACGGCATCCTGATCGCCGAGAACCTGACCAACCTGGATGCGCTTGCCGGGCTCCCCGCCTTCGACATCGTCGCCCTCCCGGCGAAATACGCAGCAGGCGGCGCCCCCGCGCGCGTGGTGGCAGTCACCAGCGGGTAAGTCCTTAGCACCGCCAGCACGCGGACCACATTGACGCAATCTGCCGTTAAGCGTAAGACGCGCGATACCGCAGGTCGGCTCCCGCAACAGTGGCGCACCCAGGAGGAAAGGCCATGCCCCCATACCGTTCCCGCACGTCCACCCACGGCCGCAACATGGCAGGCGCCCGCGGGCTGTGGCGCGCAACCGGCATGAAGGACGAGGATTTCGGCAAGCCGATCATCGCCATCGCCAATTCGTTCACCCAGTTCGTGCCCGGCCATGTGCATCTGAAAGACCTGGGCCAGATGGTCGCGCGCGAGATCGAGAAGGCGGGCGGTGTCGCCAAGGAATTCGACACCATCGCCATCGACGACGGCATCGCCATGGGGCATGGCGGCATGCTCTATTCGCTGCCCAGCCGCGAGCTGATCGCGGATTCGGTCGAATACATGGTTAACGCCCATTGCGCCGACGCCATCGTCTGCATCTCCAATTGCGACAAGATCACACCCGGCATGATGATGGCCGCGCTCCGCCTCAACATCCCCTCGATCTTCATATCGGGCGGCCCGATGGAGGCGGGGAAGGTCACGATCGGCGGCACGACTCACGCCATCGACCTCATCGACGCCATGATCAAGGGCGCCGACAAATCGGTAAGCGACGAGGAAGCCGAGGCGTATGAGCGCGCGAGCTGCCCGACCTGCGGGTCGTGCTCCGGCATGTTCACCGCCAATTCCATGAACTGCCTCGCCGAGGCGCTGGGCTTCGCCCTCCCCGCCAACGGCACGCTGGTGGCCACGCACGCGGACCGCAAGGAGCTGTTCCTGGAAGCGGCGCGGCGCATCGTGGACCTGACGAAGCGATATTACGAGAAGGACGACGAGACCGCCCTGCCGCGCTCCATCGCGTCTTTCACGGCGTTCGAGAATGCCATGCGGCTCGACATCGCCATGGGCGGCTCGACCAACACCGTGCTGCATCTGCTCGCAGCGGCGGAAGAGGCCGGTGTGCCTTTTACCATGGCCGATATCGACCGGCTGTCGCGCTCCACGCCTTGCCTGTGCAAAGTGGCGCCCAGCGTCGCCGACGTGCATCTGGAGGATGTCCATCGTGCGGGCGGCATCATGGCCATTCTCGGCCAGCTCGACCGCGCCGGGCTGATCAACCGCGAATGCCCGACGGTTCATTCCGCGACCATCGGCGAAGCGCTCGACCGCTGGGATGTCAGCCGCACCAACTCGCCCGAAGTGCAGCAGCTTTTCCGCGCCGGTCCCGGCGGCGTACGCACTACCGAAGCGTTCAGCCAGTCCAAGCGCTGTGACAATCTCGATACCGACCGCGTGAAGGGTGTGATCCGCTCTCCCGACGCCGCATTCTCGAAGGATGGCGGGCTGGCGGTGCTGTTCGGCAATATTGCCGCCGACGGCTGCATCGTGAAGACGGCGGGCGTCGATGACAGCAACCTCAAATTCTCCGGCCCGGCGGTGATCTGCGAGAGCCAGGAGGAGACGGTGGACAAGATTCTCAATGGCGGGGTCAAGGCTGGCGATGTGGTCATCGTCCGCTATGAAGGTCCAACCGGCGGTCCAGGCATGCAGGAAATGCTGTACCCGACGAGCTATCTGAAGAGCGTCGGCCTCGGCAAGAGTTGCGCGCTCATTACCGACGGGCGCTTCTCCGGCGGCACGTCGGGGCTGTCCATCGGTCACGTCTCGCCCGAGGCGGCGGAAGGCGGCGCCATCGCGCTGATTGAGCCGGGCGACATCATCGACATCGACATTCCGGAGCGCGCCATCAACGTGCGTCTCGACGACGCTACGCTGGCCCAGCGGCGCAAGGCGATGGAGGCGAAAGGCGCGAAGGGCTGGAAGCCCGCGAGCCGCCAGCGGCCCGTGAGCCAGGCGCTGCGCGTCTACGCGGCCATGGCTACATCTGCGGCCCGCGGCGCGGTGCGCGATGTGACGAAGGTCGAGCGCTGACGTGGAACCGCCTGCCCCCGCGGAACAGCCGTTAAAGGCCTCTGCGGCGGGTTTCATACGCCGGATGGGAGAAGTTCCGGCGGGCATTTGGGCGCTCGGCTTCGTGTCGATGCTGATGGACGTCTCCTCAGAGATGATCCACGCATTGTTGCCCGTCTATCTCGTCACCGCGCTTGGCGCCTCCGCCTTGACGGTCGGCGTTATCGAGGGCGTCGCCGAGGCCACGGCGCTGTTCACGCGGATCTTTTCCGGTGCGCTCAGCGACTGGCTTGGCAGGCGCAAGACGCTCGCCGCTCTCGGCTACGGCCTCGCGGCGTTCTCCAAACCCATCTTTCCGCTGGCGCCGTCCGTCGGCTGGCTCGTGGCGGCCCGTTTCATCGACCGTGTAGGCAAAGGCATACGCGGCGCGCCGCGCGACGCGCTCATCGCCGATATCAGCCCCAGCCGTCTGCTGGGCGCCAGCTTCGGGCTGCGGCAATCGCTCGATACCGTCGGCGCCTTCGCCGGACCGCTCCTGGCCATCGGCCTGATGTGGTTCACTGTGGACAATTTCAAGGCCGTGTTCTGGGTGGCGGTGGTCCCGGCCTTTCTGGCGCTCGCCCTCATTCTGTTCGCCGTCCGTGAGCCGAAACGCCCGGCAGGCCTTCGCAGGGCGGTAAACCCCATCAGCAGGGCGGAACTGCGCCGCCTCGGCCGCGCCTACTGGCTGGTGACGGCTGTCGGCGCCGCCTTTACGCTCGCCCGCTTCAGCGAAGCATTCCTCATCCTCAAGGCGCAGGCAGTGGGCCTTCCGCTCATGCTGGTCCCCGCGGTCATGGTGGTGATGAACGTGGTGTACGCTCTGGCCGCCTATCCGGCGGGCGCGCTCTCCGACCGTATGGACCGCGGCGCCCTGCTGATGGCTGGCTTCGTCACGCTGATCGCAGCCGATCTGGTGCTGGGCCTGGCGCCGGGCATTCCCGGCGCCGCCGTGGGGGTCATGATCTGGGGACTGCACATGGGATTGACACAGGGGCTGCTGGCGGCGCTGGTCGCGGACACCGCGCAGCCCGAACTGCGCGGGACGGCGTTTGGCATGTTCAACCTGCTGTGCGGAATCGCGGCGCTGGCGGCGAGCGTGATTGCGGGTCTGCTGTGGGATGCCGCGGGGCCCACGGCCACATTCCTGGGCGGAGCGGGGTTTGCACTCCTGGGGCTCGCCGGTCTCGGCATCATTCGCGGGCAGCTTCGCGCCGCTCACCCCGGCTGACGCCTTCCAGGGCGGAGCCGCGCCCGCCCGCCTGTCCCAGCCGGATGTGCTCCAGTTCCTACAGTACCCCCTCCTCCGCTTCCTCCACGCTGAAGCCGAGCCTGTCCAGCCCATCTTCCAGGTAGTCCGCGAGGAGCGGCATGCCCAAGAGGTAGTCCTCGGTGCGATTGATATGCTCGGACTTGGCTGTCTCGATGGCCTCGCTCAGTTCGTCCTCCGAGAACGAGCCGCGGCCGATCCACGCCAAAGCCACGAGGCTGGCCTGTTCATCTTCGTTGAGGCCGGCGATGAACTCCGCCAGTTCGCTCCGCGTTGCATCATCCGCGAAGCTTTCCAACACCGAATCGGGGGCGTTGTCCCGGAAGTTGCTATCCTTGGAATCTTCCCAGGAGGCAACCTTGGCGTCCAGTTCGCGCGCCCGCACGATGACATGGGCCACCTTTGCTGTCGATATTTCCAACATTTTCTTTGCTCTCGGTCTGAGCACTGGCGTCGCCTTGAATTCTCGCGCTTTCCTCTAAGGCTGGCAAGCTGCAATTGAGCGCATGGCGCAAACGTGGGCCCATTGGTGTGCGGCGTCTTGCCGGTGCCCCGGATCGGGCGGCAAGCCAAGCGCTTCCGGCGAGGCGGCGCCGCCGCACATAATACACTTAATGCGTGCCTGTTGTGGGTTTTTATCAACCATACATTGCAGTCGCCCGGTATTTTCCTTAACAGCATCGTTGCCGTGCGCCGTCAACCGCTGCGACGGGTGTGCGTCATCGCCCCGGAGAATGCCCATGGATCAGGCCGAGTTCGACCGTTTCGCCGATGAGTATTATGCGCAGCATGCGAGCAATATCGCCGCGTCCGGCGAACGCCCCGAATATTTCGCCGAGTACAAGGTCATGGCTACCGCCGAAATCGCCGCCGCCGCGAGGAAGCCCGTGCCGCGCATCCTGGATTTCGGCTCCGGCACCGGCAACTCGATCCCGTGGTTCAGGAAGTATTTCCCCTCCTCCGCGGTCACCTGCGCCGATGTCTCGGAGCGCAGTCTGGCGATCTCGCGGGCGCGCTTTCCCGGCCGGGAGGATTACCTGCGGATCGAAGACGAGCGGCTGCCTCTTCCGCCGGAAACGGTAGACCTGTGCTTTTCCGCTTGCGTCTTCCACCACATTCCACAGGCGCAGCACATCCGCTGGCTGGCCGAGCTTCGCCGCGTCACCCGGCCGGGCGGCCTACTCGCCATATTCGAGCACAATCCGTGGAATCCGCTGACGGTCGCCGCCGTCAATTCCTGCCCGTTCGATGAGAACGCCCGCCTCCTCTCCGTCAGGGAGCTTCGCGCCGCCGTGCGCGCCGCCGGGTGGCGGCCCGGCGGGACATCCTACCGGGTGTTCTTTCCGCACGCGCTGGCGGCGCTCCGCCCGCTGGAACGCTACCTGCGCTGGCTGGGCCTGGGCGCTCAGTACTGCGTCGCCGCCCGTAACGCGCCATGATCCACCAGCAGGCCATACGCTACGGCGCCGTTGGCGTCCTCAACACGGCGGGAGGGCTGCTCTGCATCTACGCTGCGCTCTATTTCTGGGGCTTTGGCGACATCGAGGCGAACGCCTTCGGCTACAGCGCGGGCTTCCTCATCAGTTACACGCTCAACCGGCGCTGGACGTTTCGCCACGACGGCCCCGCCGCAGAGAGCCTCTGGAGGTTCGCCGCAGTCACAGCCGCCGCCTATGCCGCCAATCTCGCCGTTACGCTGCTGGCCTGCCGCGTCATCGGTGTGAACGCCTATCTGGCGCAGACGGCCGGCGTGCCCGTCTACCTGGCTGTCGGCTTTCTCGGCAGCCGCTATTTCGCCTTCGCTCCTCCCTCAAGACGCATCGGAAACACCATATGACCGCACAAGTCATCGGACATCCCGGGGGCAAGCCGCCAGTTCTGACATTCGTCGTGCCGTGCTTCAACGAGGAGGCCGTGCTTCCCGAGACCGCCGCACGCCTCGAAGAGCTGCTCGACGGTCTGGCGGAGGAAGGGCTGGTCGACGACCGGAGCGCCGCCATGTTCGTCGACGACGGCTCGCGCGATGGCACCTGGGGGATTATCGAGGAGCATTGCCGGGATTCGGCACGCTTCGCCGGGCTGAAGCTTTCACGCAACCAGGGGCACCAGAACGCGCTGCTTTCAGGCCTGCTGACAGCGGAGGGCGATATCCTCATCAGTATCGACGCCGACCTCCAGGACGATCTCGGCGCCGTCCGCCCGATGCTGCTCGCCCACCGCAATGGCGCCGACATCGTCTGCGGCGTCCGCCGGAACCGGGATGTGGACAGGGCCTTCAAGCGGCTGACGGCCACCGGATACTACCGGCTGATGAAATGGCTTGGCGTCGATATCGTGTTCAACCACGCGGACTTCAGATTGATGAACCGCCAGGCCGTCGAATCCTTGCGGGACTATGGCGAGGTCAACCTGTTCCTGCGCGGGATCGTTCCCCATCTCGGCTACAAGACCGCGACGGTCGAATACGACCGTTTGAGCCGGTTCGCCGGAGAAACGAAATATCCGCTGCGGCGCATGCTGTCGCTCGCCTTCGAGGGCATCACCTCGTTTTCGACCCGCCCCTTGCGATGGATCACCCTGTCCGGCCTCTCGATATCGGTCCTGGCGTTCTTTCTCACCATCTGGGCCATCGCTGCGCGCCTGTTCGGCGTCTTTGTGCCGGGCTGGGCGTCGACCGCCGTCCCTCTCTACTTCCTTGGAGGCGTGCAACTACTGGCGCTGGGCATGATCGGTGAATACCTCGGCAAGGTCTATCTTGAGACAAAGCGCAGACCAAGATTCATTATCGAACGGAAAACCGGCGGCGTTTCCGGAGCCCGTCAGCAGCAACCGCTGCGCGATACATCGGCGTAATTCGCCGGTTTTTTGGTATTTTCATTCAATAGCTCGCATATCGTGAAAGATTGTTAACATGAATAATAATACCAACAAGACATTTTTACTTGAAAGCGATAGCAACAAACTCAGAGCAATCTATGACTGCGCGATAATATTGATAATACCCGTATTACTTGCGGCAATGAATGACACATGGCTGTATCCAACCATCGGGTGGCTCGACGAATGGTACTATGTGGGCTATGGCCTGAACTATAGCGATCCAGACTTTCTTCCGCAGTATTACAAAATATCGCGTCTGCCGTGGATTCTTGTCGAAGTCGTCATGCGCAACCTCTTTACTCCGGCAGCCGCGAGCTGGTTCATGATCCTGGGGTGCCTGACGCTCGGCAACATCGCGTTCTACGCGGCGGCCCGCGACGCGCTCGGACGCCCCCCGGCTCTGCTGGCCGCAGTATTCCTGGCCGCCTTCACTCCCATTCACGCCTCGGGCGGCGCCGACTATCACAATACGCTGGCCGGTCCCTTCTACTGCGTATCGTTGCTGTTCTCGATGCGTGCAGCGCGGAGCGCGGGGCCGTCGCTCGATGCCGTCTTTTCCGGGGTGGCGCTCGCGATTGCGCTCCATAGCAGCATCTTGTTCGTCAATTTTATTCCCATCCTCACTTTGCATTACTGCGTATCCTATTACGCAAGGCACAAATCGATACCGCCGCTCGTTATTTCGATCGGTCTGACTTGCGTGGGCGCAGTCGCGATTACCGTTCTCCTTGGCGCGGTAAACGCCGCCGTCGGGCGGCATTTCGCATTTTTCAAACCCATCCTGCGCCTCGTTACGACATTCGTCGGGGACAGCTCCAATCAAGCATCCTGGTGGCATCCGTGGCATACGGGGTGGTACTGGTCCCGGGCCTATCTCGGCGCCTACGTCTCCGGGATCGCGGCGGCTGCGCTTTGCCTTGCCGTCGCACTACGGAAATGGCGCAAGGGCAGCCGCTATCTTCAGATCGCTGCGTTTTCCGCCGCTTTTCTTTACGCTGCAATTCTCTGGCTCGTCTGGCAGGCTCTGGGGCACACCGCGCTGGATTGGGTGTATTTTGCGTATCCGCTGGCCTTCCCTTTCGCCGGCCTCGTCGCAGCAGCCGTCGCACTCTTCGCTCAGCCCGCACTGGAGCGCCGACCTTATCTCGCGGCAGCCGCTGCTGCGACGCTGGCGGTGTGTCTGATCGTGACGCTGCGCCACGCGTCGATCATCCGCGTTTACGGAAGCTGGGCTTCCTCGCACGCCATGCTGCAGGCGGCTGCCGGCTTCGCGGCGGCATTCGGGTTGCTCGCCATGGCGAGGCTCGTGCGGCTCTCCCTGCTGCTGGCAATCCCTGCTTTCGCCGCAGCCAACGCCTTGGGAACGGACGCGGTCACGCGCTATCAGGAAGCGAAATGCCCTGCCAAACGGCAGGCCTACGAGGTCGCGGTGCGCGCCCACAAAGATCTCAAGGCCATAAAGACGGAGCTCGATTCCCGGTTCGAAAAGATCTACCTGTTCTCGGACACTGACGAGAAAATGCCATGGTGCTCCAACCCGAACAAGCACATGGAAGAGTTCACCGCTTCGCTCACCTCGACGGGGTTCCGCTTCGTCGCGGCGCCGTGGGACAAGAAGACGCTCGAAACGGTCGATATATCCACATGGCGGGAGATCGCGCAGGCGCACGGCATCGTCGGACTCCTGACGCGCAATCCTGCCCGCCTCGGCATTCTGCAAAGCGCGATAAGGGCCACGGGCGGTTCGCCGAAAGTCGTGCAGAGCCTGACTTACGTCCTCGGCGGCGCGCCGGTGATAATGCATGTCGTGAGCGTGAACGGCCGGGACCCCGCCACCGCCATTCTCGCCAGGTGGCGAGACAAACCGAAGCCTTATTGCCTCCTCCCGCACACCGGGGCGTCCGCCGGACAGGAGACGGCTGGGGCGTTGCCTATGACACTGCCCGTTCAACTCCAGTTGCCGCTCTGTCCGGCGCCCAAGGACGCTGCGCAGCGCGCCGCGCATCTCACGCTGCTTGACCCGAGGTGAATGTGCGGGAAGCCGCGAAGCCCGAACCCGGCTATTGGATGTGCGCCCGGACGGCCGCGAAGACGTTCTCGAACATCTCAACCGTTAACGCGCCGGTACTGGTGTTGTAGCGTGAGCAGTGATAGCTGTCGAACAGCCTCGCGCCATCAGGCAGTTCATGCACGGCGCCATGCGCGAAAGGGTGCGCGGCGAGCTTCAGGTTCAGCGCCCGCAGCGTCGAATCGTGGGCGATACGGCCCAGGGCGACGATCGCCCGGAGACGCGCGCAAGCGCCGATGCGCGCGGTGAGATAGCTGCGGCACAGCTTGATTTCCTGCGTCTCCGGCTTGTTGGCAGGCGGCACGCAACGCACGGCGTTGGTGATCATGCAGCCATCGAGCGTCAGGCCGTCATCGGCGCGCTCGTCATAATCGCCGCTGGCAAAACCGAATTTGATGAGCGTTCCATAGAGCAGCCGCCCCGCATAATCGCCGGTGAAAGGCCGCCCGGTGCGGTTGGCGCCGCGCAGGCCCGGAGCGAGCCCAACCACAAGAAGCCGCGCACCATCGCCGCCAAAGGACGGCACCGGCGCATTGAACCAGTCCGGAAATGCCTCGCAATTGGCGTCGCGGAAAGCGGCAAGCCTCGGGCAAAGCCTGCAGTCGCCGGGAGGTTCTGCGCTCATCGCTGTGAAGCCTCAATGACCGGCTCCGGCACGGACGCCTCAACAGGCATCCGGGCGTGCAGCCAGCCGACAGAAGGAATGGACCGGGAAAAGCGAGCTGTATCAGGACTCGGAATAATCATCCAGATCCGGGTCGTGACGCTGCGCAGCGGACTGGCCGCGATCGCGGTCGGCGGGAGCGAGACGGCACACCGCGTCCTCCAGGTCGGCCAGATCGATGAACTGATCGGCCTGCCGGCGAAGCTCGTCCGACACCATCGGCGGCTGCGTATTCATCGTCGAGACGACGCTCACGCGCTTGCCCCGATGCTGCA
>JBNKDX010000061.1:0-9550 GCA_050288485.1 Rhodomicrobiaceae bacterium
CCGGGAATTTGCCAAAGTTGCGGCCACGAACGAGCCGCTCGGCCCGGTGTCGGACGCAACGGGCGGCGGCCAGTTCTGGATGGGCGGCGCCAACGGCAAGCCCGCCGCGGCGCTTCCGCGCGTCGCAACGCTGCGTGGCGCGTCGAAATTCCACGGCCAGAACTGGCTGGGCCTGAAGGATCGCGACGCCTATCTCGTGCGCGGCGTCCGTTTCATGCCGCTGTTGTCGGGATTGCCAGCGCTGGTGCTGTTCCTGGGGCTCTTCGGGCTGACATGGTACCGCGAGAGCCGGTGAGAGCCGCCCGCGGGCAGACGCGCCAGTTCCGTGAAACCTTCGCTCAGGGCATCGGTATGGCCGCATCCGTCTTCGGCACATCGTAACCGCGCTGCACCGTCTCGCGGCCCGCGATCGCCAGATACCACCGTTTCACATTCGGATAAGCCGCCAAGTCAATATTCTGACGCGCGAACCCCGCGATCCACGGGAACAGCGCCATGTCGGCAATGGAATACCCGCCCGCGACATAGGCCGCCTCGTCCAGGTGCCTGTCGAGCACGCCGTATAACCGCGCGGCTTCCTTCGTGAAACGCTCCTCGGCGTAAGCGGAGACCCCGGGGTTTAAATGCAGGAAGTGATGCACCTGCCCCAGGATCGGCCCGACGCCGCCCATCTGCCACATCAGCCACTGCGCCACGGCCCATTTCTCGGGGCCCGTCTGCGGCCAGAATTTTCCCGTCTTCTCCGCGAGATACATCAGGATCGCCCCCGACTCCATCAGCGCGACGCCGGCATCATGATCGACGATGGCCGGAATCTTGTTGTTCGGGCTGATCTTCAGGAAATCGGCCGTAAACTGCTCGTCATTCGCGATGTTGACGGGGATGAGATTGTAGGCGAGGCCCATTTCCTCAAGGGCGATGGAGACCTTGCGCCCATTGGGCGTGGACCAAGTGTAGAAGTCGATCATCGAAACCTCATTGCAGTCCGGCGTAGCGCACGGCATAGACCCAGCCCGTGACGCCGGCAGCGCTGAGGATAGTGGAAAGGAAAACCATCATTGAGGCAAGCCCCGGCTCGGATTTATACTCGGTTGCGAAGATCGCCAGCAGCACGCCCACCGGCGCCGCCGCGCTCACCACGAGAAACGCCGTCTGCCCAGGCGGGAAGCCGAGCCACGCCGCCAAGGCCCAGGCGGCGCCAGGCGCGACAACGAGGCGCAGGATCGTTCCGGCGGCCAGCGGTCCGCGTCCCACTTTGCCGTCGATCGTGGCGAGTTGAACGCCGAGCAGCAGAAGCGCCGTCGGGGTCAACGCTTCGCTGAGGAGCTTGAGCGGCACGGCGGCGACCGCCGGCAACGCGATGCCGAATCCATTCAGGAGGAAGCCGAGCGCGACCGCGGGCAGGAGCGGCGAACCGAAAATCGTCCGCCACAAGCTGATCTTGCCGTGTCCCTGACCTCCAAAAACGAGGAGCGCCACGGGCGCAATGATGAGAGAGTGCAGGCTCAGCACCACGGTCTGATAGAGGAGATAATCCTCTGGAAAAGTGAGTTGGATCAGGGGGATGCCGTAATTGCCCGAATTGGAGAAGAAAGCCGCCACCCCCATCAGGCCCCGGCCCTCGCGGCTCATGCCAATGAGCGCCGCCACGCTCCAGCCGAGCGCGAATAGAAAGACATAGAGCACGAGCGAGAACCACAGGATGGGCAGCGCGGCTCCGACGGGCAATTTCGCCGTGGCCAGAAAATAGATCAGCGCACCGGGCAGGATGACATAGAGCTGCATACGGGTGAGCGTCGGGATGTCGAACCCTATGCGCCGCTGCGCCACATAGCCGAGCGCCGCGAGCCCGAGGATCGGCAGCGTAATGCCGGTGAGAATATCGATGAAGAGCTGCAAGCGGGTACTCGTTCACAAGGCTGCCGCGCCGCGGAGATCCCGCGAGCACGAAACAGACTTAGAGCATCGCTCAAGAAAGGGGAAGCGGCGGGGCGTATTGGCCCCGCGTCGTCAAGCTTCCAGCCCTTTGATCATGCCGAGCGCGTGCATGTAGGTCGCCAGCAGGGCCTCCTGCTCCATGCGCTCATGATCGTCCTGCTTGCGCATGCGGATGATGGTGCGCAGGGCCTTGGTGTCGAAGCCCGACGACTTGGCTTCGGCGTAAACCTCCCGGATGTCCTCGGCGAGCGCCGCCTTCTCTTCCTCCAGCCGCTCGATGCGCTCGATGATCGTGCGCAGCTGGTCTTTGGCGTTCTGATGAAGGTTTTCCGCAGGCGCGGACTCTTCCTCTTCGATAATTTCGGCGATTGCCATTGGCTTTTCCCCATAGCGTTGGTGACGCGCCAATGCGGCGCCCCGATATCCGGCTGTGGAGATTAAGAAGGATCGCCGATTCGCTCAACGCGCAGGGCCGTATTTTCCAACAGCCGCGCAAGCCTGCGGATAAGTTGGAGAAAAGGCTGGATCGAGACGCCGCCGATTCTCGCTCCAGCCCTCGTGCATACGCCGCCTTACGAGGCCCGGCGGCGCTTTGGCTTTGCCGCAGCGGCTTCGCGAATGCCTTCCGGCCAGAGATCGCGCATTTCCTTGGGAAAGACGGCGGCAAGCTTGGCGGACTCGCCGGGGTCGATCCGCGCGGCAAGAACATCCAGCACCGCGCAGATGCCGAGCCGCACCTCCGCTTCGTCCAGCTCCGGCAGCAAGCTGCGAACATGTTCGATGAACTGGAGCGTGTGCCGCTCTTTGGTCATCCTGCTGAGGCGCCATCCCTCATAATACAGGCCGCGCAGCAGCATCGGGAGCTGCGCGCCGAGATGGGTTGCGTTCTCCGGCCCGATCCGGTCACGCAGAGCGTGAAGCGTCGCGCGCATGATCCCCTGGGCGGCATGGCTGTCCTTGGTGCCGAGGCGCGCCATGAGATCCTTGAGCCAAAGGTTCGATTCCTGGAAAGTCGTGTCGAAGACGTGAAGACCGGATGCCATCGTGAATCCTCCCTGAAAGCCCGCATTATGTCTCGTTTGCATTGCGAGGCCGTAAAGCGGGGGCAGGGGCTGACGATGTTGGGTGAGCATCACACGCCGAACGCGGGCGCGCATCCGGATGCTTGGGCGGAATTCATGCGTTCATGCGCGCGACAGAGCGAATTGCGCGATCTGCTCGGGCGTCGCCTCGATCTGGAAATGCGCTTTCCATTCCTCGTAGGGCATGCCGTAGATCAACTCGCGCGCTTCGTCCTTCGAGAGCGTCACGCCTTTCTCCAGCGCCGCCTCGGCAAGCCAGTTGGCGAGGCAGTTGCGGCAGAACCCGGCGAGGTTCATGAGGTCGATGTTCTGCGCGTCGGTGCGATGACGGAGATGCGCGACCAGCCGGCGGAAGACCGCGGCTTCCAGCTCGTTGGCGATTTTCGAGAGATCCGGACCGGCGGCGCCGTTGCCGTGGCTGCCGTTGCCGTTCTCGGGCGCCGGGCGGTCGCTGCGCGAGCCGTAATGGCGGATGGCGTGCAGCGCGGACGCCGCCTGCGGCTGTGCGAGAATGCGCTCCAGTATCCGGCTGAGCCGCTCCGCCCATTTTGCCTGGCCGTCCCCGTCGCGGATCAAATCCTGCCGCAATTCGATCAGCGCATTGGCGAGGCCGCCCCGCGTGGCGTGCGTGTGGATGGTGTCGCCGCCGAGCGTCCCGGCATAGGGCTCATTGTCGCCGATCACCATCTCCGGGTCTTCCCGCAGCGCATTCAGCAGCGGAATGGCGAGGCGCGGGTCCTTGTCCCACAGCACGCCCGCATGCCACGGCCGCATCCAGCCGCGCCAGTTCTCGGTGAAACTGTGAATGGAGAAGATGACCGGCGGCTTGCCCGCGGCGGTCATCGCGCCAACCGTCTCGCTCACGGCATGGTGATAGGGGCGGTAGTACAGCTCGACGCGCCGGGCGATCTCGGCGCGGATGATCCCCGCATTGCCCGGGATGACGGCGCCGTCGGAAATCCGCATGACGAGCGTCGGGTCATCCTCGCCGCGGTTGGGGTCGATCAGGAGCCGCGAATAGCGCGTCAGTATCGCAGGAGCGCCAAGGATCTCGGCCATGCGGCGCGCGACACCCGCCGAGCCGGGGTCAAAAGCGATGTGGCGCTCAAGCTGCTCCGGCGGCATGCCCAGCGTGCCGTATTCCGGTGGAAACGCGTTGCCCGCGTGGTCGCACAGGATCAGCACACCCGAGGTAAGCGACCCTGGCAACAAGACGAAAGGCATTTCGACGGTGCTGTGCATCGCCGAGCCGTTGATAGGCAACGTGTCAAGCATGGTTCAGATATAGCGGCCCCGATGGGCCACGGCTAGCGCGTCAATGCCCTTTTAACTCGGTTTTTCAACCATATTGGCATTTTTGCACATATCGCCATCCGTTCGCTTCAATTCTGCATCACGTTAGCGGAACAGAGTATGCAACACCCGGATCGCAAAGATATCCTACTCCAGCTTTATGAATCTGCGGTTGCGGCGGCGCAGCCCGCGCGATGTCTGCCGCCATGCTTTCCTCCGCCTCCGGTGAACGGACGGCTCATCGTGCTCGGTTGCGGTAAGGCCGCCAGCGCCATGGCGCGCGCCGCGGAGGATTTTTACCAAGATATGATCCGCGACGGCCGCTTCACAGGACTCGTGACGACGCGCCGGGGTTATGGCCTGCCGCTCGCGGCCTTCGAGACGATGGAGGGCGGCCATCCGGCGCCCGACGAGGGCAGCGCCGCCGCCGCGGAACGCGCGCTGGCGCTCGCCGCCGGGGCCGGGCGGGGCGATCTGGTGCTGGTATTGATCTCCGGCGGCGCATCGGCGCTGTGGGCTGCACCCGCTCCCGGCCTCACGCTGGCGGACAAACAGACGTTGACGCGCGCACTGCTTGCGGCCGGAGCGCCGATCCACGACATCAACTGCGTGCGCAAGCATCTCTCGCGCATCAAGGGCGGCAGGCTGGCCCGCGCCGTAGCTCAGGCCGCGGTGGTCACGCTCGCCATTTCCGATGTGCCCGGCGATGCGCCTGCGACGATTGGCTCCGGCCCCGCCGTGCCCGACGAAACGACGCTTGCCGACGCCCGCGCGGCGCTCGTCCGCTGGGGATTGACACCCGCGCCCGCGATCCTCGCCGCGCTTGAGGACGAACGCAACGAGACGCCGAAACCGGGCGATCCTGCGTTGGAGGGCGCTCGATTCATCCTCGCCGCCACACCCGGGGACGCCATCGCCGCCGCCGCTGCGAGGGCCGCCGCTGCGGGCTACGCACCGGTGATCCTCGGCGATGCGCTCGAAGGCGAGGCCCGCGGCGTCGCCCGCGAACACGCGGCGCTGGCTCTGGCCGCCCGCAAGGGCGATGAACGCTGCGCCATCATCTCCGGCGGCGAACTGACCGTGACCGTTGCCGGCGAAGGCCGCGGCGGCCCCAACCAGGAATACGCCCTCGCCCTGGCCATCGCGCTGGACGGCGCGCCCGGCATCTGTGCGCTCGCCGCCAACACGGACGGCGCCGACGGCGCCGGCAGACCGGACGACCCGGCTGGCGCATTCGTCACACCGGACACAATTCAGCGAGCCATCAACAAGGCGCTCGATCCTGCCGCATTTCTCGCAAAAAACGATTCCACCACCTTCTTCGAGGTGATAGACGACCTTGTGGTATGCGGCGCGACATCAACGAACGTGAATGACTTTCGCGTAATCCTTGTCGAGCCCGAATGACGTGCTGGCAAGGCTCCGGTAACAGTAGAGCACCTATCGAGCCCATATGAAGAGACACGACATGAGCCGGACCATCCTTTGCCTCGGCTTCTTCGCCACCTGCGCCTTCGCCACGGCGACACCCGCCGCGGCCGACCTGAAACTGTGTAACACGACGTCGAGTCGCGTCGGCGTCGCGATCGGCTACAAGGATGAAAAAGGCTGGGTCAGCGAGGGCTGGTGGAATGTTGCGTCCAATACCTGCGAGGTTCTGCTGAAGGGCACGCTCGTCGCCCGCTACTACTATGTCCATGCGCTGGACTACGACCGGGGCGGGGAATGGGGCGGCAAGGCATCCATGTGCACCGGCGACAAGGCGTTCACGATCCGGGGCGTAAAAGACTGCCAGCAGCGGGGATATAAACAGTCCGGCTTCTTCGAAGTCGATACTAACGACCAAAAAGACTGGACGGTCCGCTTAACCGATCCAGGAGAGAGCAGCGCAGCGACACAATGACACGCGACAGGCGGGTGAAGATCATCGCCACTTTGGGACCGAGTTCTTCGAGCCCCGAAGTGATCAGACAGCTATTCGATGCCGGCGCGGACGTGTTCCGCATCAATATGAGCCACGCGTCGCATGACGACCTGCGGGCGCGTTACGCAGCCATCCGCCAAGTGGAAAGGGAAGTCGGACGCCCCATCGGCATTCTTTGCGATCTGCAGGGACCGAAATTGCGGGTGGGGAGGTTCGCCGAAAAAGAAGTCTTCCTTCGGAAGGGGGACCGCTTCATTTTCGACACGAGCAAGACGCCGGGAGACCGTTCGCGCGTGTTCCTGCCCCATCCCGAGATTTTTCAGGGCGTCAGGACGAACCACCACCTCCTGCTCAACGACGGCAAGATCCGCCTCGCCGTCACCGGCCACGGCTCGGACCGCATCGAGACGGAGGTCCTCGTCGGCGGCCCGCTATCCGATCGTAAGGGCGTGAGCCTGCCGGACACGGACCTGCCCGTCACCGCGCTCACGGACGACGACTGCGGCAACCTCGACTGCGCTGTCGATCTCGGCGTCGAATGGATCGCGCTGTCGTTCGTGCAGCGCGCCGACGACGTCCACAGAGCGAAGGAGCGCATCCGGAAGCGTGCGCTCGTCCTCGCGAAGATCGAGAAGCCGTCGGCGGTTCAGGATATTGAGGCCATTCTGGAGGCGTCGGACGCCATCATGGTGGCGCGCGGCGATCTCGGCGTGGAATGCCCGCTCCCCACCGTGCCCGGCGTCCAGAAGCGTCTCACGCGGCTCGCCCGCAAGCACGGCAAGCCTGTCGTCGTCGCCACGCAGATGCTGGAGTCGATGATCGACGCCCCGGTGCCGACGCGGGCCGAGGTGTCCGACGTTGCGAACGCCGTGTTCGAGGGCGCCGACGCCATCATGCTGTCGGCCGAGTCGGCGAATGGCAAATACCCCGTCGAGGCGGTTGCGACCATGAACGCCATCGCCAGGGAGGTCGAGAGCGACCCGCTTTACGACGGCATCATCCACGTGCAGAAGCCTGAAGCCGACCAGACCGCGCCTGACGCCATCAGCGCGGCGGCCTGCTCGATCGCGCGCGATGTCGGGCTCAAGGCCATCGTCTGCTATACCTCGTCGGGCGCAACCGCGTTGCGCATCTCCCGTCAGCGGCCGCGGCAGCCGATCCTCGTGCTCGCCACCAGCATCGTCACCGCGCGGCGCCTCGCCATCGGCTGGGGCCTTCACTGCGTCAAGGAGGATGACCCGACTTCGGTGGCCAAGATGGTGACGCAGGCCTGCAGGCAGGCGGTCAAGGAAGGCATGGCGGCGGTCGGCGACAAGCTCATCGTCACGGCCGGGCTTCCCTTCGGCGTCGAGGGGGCCACCAACATGCTGCGCGTCGTAACCGTAGATGCCGCCGCCGGACGCGCCGCCAGGGCCGCGAACGGCGACTCCGGAGCGAGCAACGGGCGAAACGGCAAGGGCCCGGACGGCAACGGTCAGGCGAAGACCGCCGCTCCCGCCGGGCGCGGCAGGGGACACCGCCCAGCGGCTGGATCCGCCACCTCCGCGGGAAGAAGAAAGGCGCCAGCCGGCCTGTAAGCCGGGTTCTGTACGGGGTTGCGATGCTTGCTGATCGGGACCAGACAAGCGTCGTTCCCCGTGATGGCCATTCATCTGGGACGCCCATTGCTGGACGCCTCTAGCAACCAACCCGGGCGGCGGCCCGGAAACATGCCCGCCGCAAGCCTCACGGCCCACGCGCATGCCGCCCCTATTCGGTCTTGCTCCCAGCGGGGTTTACCGTGCCGCGTCCGTCACCGGCCGCGCGGTGCGCTCTTACCGCACCCTTTCACCCTTACCCCGGACGCATCCGGGGCGGTTTGCTTTCTGTGGCACTTTCCCTGGGGTTGCCCCCGCCGGACGTTATCCGGCGCTGTGTTTCCGCGGAGCCCGGACTTTCCTCCACGCGGGGCGCGCCCGCGCAGCGGCCATCCGGCCAACTGGCTCATCAACGATAAAGGGGGGATGCGGCGTTGTGTCAAGAGGTTGTGAATTCTCCCGTCAGGTTGTGAATTCTCCCGTCATCGCAAAAACATATTCTCCCAGCAAAGCGGGGACAGAAACATTTTGTGCGCCGGACTTTGCATTTTTATCACATATTCGCACGGGAGGTGATGTTACACTGCTAAAAGATAAGGTCGACGGTGTTTTGCGTCCTTCTTATCGCTTTTCTAATGTTAACGTTGCATGACTTGCGGGGAGCGCAGGCGTGTCCGTACAGGACGTTTATTTGCCTTGGCGAAGAACAACAATAAGTGTTTCCGCCTGCCGAAGGAGGACGAGTTGAGCGCAGTCAAGAAGAAGAATTTGCCCGAATGGATTGCCGCGGCCGAGAAGCTGGCGTTGAATTCCGGGGAGCACGTCTATTGCCCCGAATGCCAGCAGCGGGGACTGCGGGTTCGCGACGTCGAATATGGCTGGGGTCCGAGCCGCGGTCTGGAGCGTCATCTCATCTGCACGCATTGCGGCGCTTACAACATTGTCAACCTCCGCCACGCCCTGCCTTGCGGAACAGTGCATGTGAAGGCCGAAGCCGATTCGGAGTAGCACGAGCAGGCCGCATCGCACCCGGCATTCGCCGCCACGGGCCTCACGCCTGTGAAAGCGGGGAACTGGCCATATCGCCAAGTCTCACGACAGCAGGGAGAGACCAAGCTGCTTGCGCGCTTCTTCGCGCAGTTCGTCGATCGGCCGCAGCCGCCAGTCCGTCTTGACGTGCCAGAAGGTCCAGCCGTTGCAGGCGGGCCGCCCGAGCACGCGCGCGCCCATCTTGTGGATTGACCCCTGCTCGCCCGCAAGGGCCAGCGTCCCGTCCGCGCGCACCTGCGCCTTGAGCGTCGCCCCGGCGTCGTAAAGCGTCNCGCCCGGCTCAAGCATCCCGAGTTCGAGAAGCGTGCCGAACGGCACCCGCGCCTCGTTGCGCTTGCCGCGCAGGCATTTCAAATCCTCCGATCCCAGCGGCTCGATCGCCACAATCCGTTCCTCCGCCGCGCGCGCGTAATCCGGGTCGCGTTCGATGCCGATGAAGCGCCGTCCCAGGCGCTTCGCAACCGCGCCCGTGGTGCCCGTGCCGAAGAACGGGTCGAGGACCAGATCGCCCTCGCGCGTCGTCGCGAGCAGCACGCGGTAAAGGAGCGCTTCCGGTTTCTGCGTGGGATGCGCCTTACGCCCGCCGTCGTCCTTCAGCCGCTCCGGCCCGCTGCAGATGGGGATCAGCCAATCCGAGCGCATTTGCAGGTCGTCGTTAAAGGCCTTCAGCGCCTCGTAATTGAAGG
>JBNKDX010000062.1:0-9532 GCA_050288485.1 Rhodomicrobiaceae bacterium
AAGTCGGTCACCTGCCAGTCGATTAAGGCGCGGATCATGGCGGGTTGAAATTGCGCCGGTCCGATGGCCCTATGCGCCTGGCGGACGCGCTGGGCGGCGCGGCGCTGGTGGACATCGTCGTCGAGCATTCGCACACATGCTATCTGGGCGCGCGCGAGGTGCGGCACGACTGGGGGTATGGCTGCGGCGAGTGCCCGGCCTGCGTGCTGCGGCGGCGGGGCTGGGAGGAGTGGAGAGGCGCGAGGGGCTGAGCACGGGGCGCTTGCCGTTGCCAGCATCGCAGTCCGTCACTACGTATTAACCCGATGTATTCAGTCAAGGAAGTCTTCTACACGCTCCAGGGCGAAGGCGCGCAGAGCGGCCGCGCGGCTGTGTTCCTGCGCTTTTCCGGCTGCAATTTGTGGAGCGGGCGGGAGGAAGACCGGACGAGCGCTGCCTGCCGCTTTTGCGACACGGATTTCGTGGGCGCCGATGGGCCGGGTGGCGGCAAGTTCGCGACCGCCGCAGCGCTGGCCGAAGCCGCGGCTCATGCCTGGCCGTTCCGGGGACCACGTGCGAGCGCGGCGCTGCCTATGGCGGAGGCCGCGCGCCCATTCGTGGTGTGCACCGGCGGCGAGCCTCTGCTGCAGCTCGACGCAGCGCTCGTCAAGGCGCTGCACGCCCGCGGCTTCGAAATCGCGGTTGAGACCAACGGCACCATCGCCGTGCCGGAGGGTCTCGACTGGATTTGCGTCAGCCCAAAAGGCGGCGCGACGCTTCGGCTGACCCGTGGCGACGAGTTGAAGTTCATCTTTCCGCAGGCCGACGCCAGCCCCGACGCCTTCGCGCATCTCGACTTTGCGCATTTCTTCATCCAGCCCATGGACGGCTCGGACCATGCCGCCAATCTGGAGCGTGCTGCGGCCTATGTGCGGGCGCATCCGCGCTGGCGGCTGTCTCTGCAGATGCACAAGATCGCCGGCTTTCCCTGAGCCGATGCGCCGCTCGCTTGCGACCGCGCCTTTCCGGCACAGTTTTGTTTCCACCCGAGACTTGACAAGCCGCACCCCGTATCCCAACTATGTTAATGTAACTAACATTTACATATGAGGGTGAAATGCACCTCTATCTCGCCGGTAAGATGGACGACATCGGCAAGCCCGCCTGGATCGCGCTGATGATCCTGGGGTTCATCATCTGGTGGCCCGTTGGCCTGGCCATTCTGGCCTATTTAATATGGAGTGGACGCATGGGATGCAGACAAGGGTTTTCCGGCTCACATATGCGGGAAAAATGGGGACGCTACTGCCGGTCGGGCAGCCATCGCGAGCGGCGCGCGGGCTGGGGCGGCGGCAGCGGTAACAGCGCGTTCGAGGAGTACAAGGCCGAAACGCTGCGCCGCCTCGAAGAAGAACAGAACGAGTTCATGGACTTCCTGTCCCGCCTTCGCCACGCCAAGGACAAGGCCGAATTCGACCAGTTCATGGAGGAGCGCCGCCGCCGCGCCGAGACCCCGCCGGAAAACCCGGCCTCCGGCGAGCAGCCCTCGTCGTGATCGGCTGAACCAGGCAAGACAACAGTCACAGCAGGAACGCGCGCGCAGACTCTCAACTCAGTATCGGCGTGGCGGGTTGAGCCCATACGGCCGCTGAGCGATCAAGCGCACGCGTTCCTTGTAAATTTATAAACCATTGAAATACATACCGTATGGGCGGCGTATTCCTGCTCCAAAAGGGGCGCGATTGGATGCCGACCGGGGGATTTATGCGGTCTTACGCCTCCGCCGCGGTTGCGTCGGCGGCTGCTGCATAAGACCGAGATTTTCGACAAGCGAAATCAGAACAGGCCCGTCTTGACTCCCCCTGCGCGCGCGGCGCCTTTCCGGTCGCAGGCCGGGGCGAAGAGACGGCCATTCAAGGCCGAACGAAGAAACTATACGCGGATGGGGATTTTTTGCTTGCATCTGGCGGCGCGATTAAAGGACGAAGGGATGCCAACGCGGCCGAACAAAAAGATGTTGATTGGGGAGTTTTGAATGCCAGACGTGACGCCAACCCGCAAGATCGGGCCGTTTACCTCCTCGGCCATCGGCCTCGGCTGCATGAACCTGTCGCACGCCTACGGCGCGCCGGTTGAGCCGAAACTCGCCGCGCGCATGCTGGAAATGGCGCTAGACCTCGGTTACGCGCATCTCGATACGGCGGCGCTCTATGGTTTCGGCGCCAATGAGGAACTGATCGGCGCCACGCTCGGAGCGCGCCGCGGCGAGTATTTCCTCGCCAGCAAAGGCGGCATGTTCCGCAATGCCGAGGGGAAGCGCGAGATCGACGGGCACCCCAGGACCATCCGCGAGCATTGCGAAGCGTCGCTGAAGCGGCTGAGGACAGACGTTATCGACCTCTATTACCTGCACCGCTGGGACAAGCGCATTCCCATCGAGGAAAGCGTGGGCGCCATGGGCGAGCTTGTGCGCGAGGGAAAAGTGCGCACCCTCGGCCTGTCCGAAGTGTCCGCGGCCAGCTTGCGCAAGGCTCATGCCGAGCATCCCATCACAGCGCTGCAAACCGAATATTCGCTGTGGACGCGCAACCCGGAGATCGCCGTGCTGGCGGCCTGCCGCGAACTCGGCGTGGCGTTCGTGGCGTTCTCGCCGCTGGGGCGCGGGTTTCTCTGTGGCAAGCTGACGGACGTATCCGGCTTCGCGGCTGGGGACATCCGCCGCCCGATGCCGCGTTTCGCGCCGGACGCTTACGCCGCCAATCTGCGGCTGCTTGACGGCTATGCGGAAGTCGCGCGCGAAGCGGATTGCAGCATGGCGCAACTGGCGCTCGCCTGGCTGCTGGCCAAAGGCGATGACATCATTCCCATTCCGGGCACCGCGAACCCCGGCCATCTGGCCGAGAATGCAGGCGCCGCTAAAGTGACGCTGACGGCGGAGATGATGGCGTGGCTGGATGAGCTGATCAACGAGCGCACGGTGACCGGCCCGCGCTACCCGGCGGCGGTGCAGTTGGAGATCGACACAGAGGAATTCCCGGCGCCGCCGACAGACTGACGCCAGGGCGCTTCTGGACGATGCCGAAACTCGTGGCTGGAGCCGCTCGCTATGCCGCTTCGCTGTCCAGCCCTTGCCGCGATCCCGGGATGTCGGGAGACTCGCCAGGCGCGCCGCCGAACCCGTCCTCGGCATCCGCCGCGAACCCCTTGCCCGGCAGAATACAGGTGACCGTGGTGCCTTCGCCGAGGCGGCTCTTGATCTCCAGTCTGCCGCCATGCAGTTCCAGGATGGAACGGGAAATCGCGAGCCCCAGGCCCGTGCCCTTGTGCCCCTTGGTGAACTGGTTCTCCACCTGCTCGAACGGCCGCCCGAGCTTGGCGATCTCGTGCCGGGGAATGCCGACGCCGGTGTCGGCGATGCCGATGCGGATCGAGCCGCGATAGCGGTAGGTGCGGACGGTGACCTCGCCGCCGACCGGCGTGAACTTCATCGCGTTGGACAGGAGATTGATCACCACCTGCTTCAGCGCGCGCTTGTCGCCCAGCATCTCGATGGCCGGGGTGCCGACGGCCTGCAGCCCGATATTGCGCGCCGAGGCCGCCTGCTGCACCACGCGGATGCTCTCGGCGACGACTTCGGACAGGTTGACCGGCTCCACGGCCAGCGTCATGCGGCCCGCCTCGATCTTCGACATGTCGAGGATGTCGTTGATGACGTCGAGAAGATACTGGCCGCTTTTCTCGATGTCGTGGGCGTATTCGACGTATTTCGCCTGACGGATCGGCCCGAAGATCTGCTGATGCATCATCTCGGAAAAGCCGATGATGGCGTTCAGCGGCGTGCGCAGCTCGTGGCTGATATTGGCGAGGAACTCCGACTTCGCGCGGTTGGCGGCCTCGGCGCGCATTTTCTCGGCCGCATATTTGTCGGTGAGTTCGAAAAGCTGGGAAGTCTGATCTTCGAGCTTTTCGCGCGATGTTTCGAGATCGGCGACGGTCGCCTTCAGTTCCTCGCGGGAGGCTTCGAGATCGGCGACCGTCTCCTTCAACTCGGCCTCGCGCTCCGACAGACGCTGCTCGCTCTGCTTGATGGCGGTGATGTCGGTGCCGACGCTGATGAAGCCGCCGTCCTTCGTGCGCCGCTCGCCGATATGCAGCCAAACCTCCTCGCCCGCCTCGGCTTCGTAGGTACGGGAACCGTGCTTGGCGGCGCCGCTCGCATCGCGCGGCCCCTGCAAAAGCGCCTCGCGCGTGCTGGCGGCGATGTCGGCGTATGGCGTACCGGGCTGGAGGAGGCGCGCCGGGATTTTGTAGATGGCCTTGAACTTGCGGTTGCAAATGACGAGCCGGTCCAGGCTGTCCCAGAGGACGAACGCCTCGGAAATCGCTTCGATGGAGTCGCGCAGCCGCGCGGCGGTATCGACGCTCTCGATCTCGCGCTCGCGCTCGGACGTAACATCCACAGCCACGGCGACGAGCACCGGCGCTCTCTGCGCACCGGAACGACGGATGCGCCCGCGCAGTTCGAGCCATCGCCAGCCGCCGTCGTCACCGGCCCTGAGACGCACCGTGACGCGCACCTCCTCCGCTTCGCCGCGGATGTGGTTGTCGACGATGCGGTAGAGGTCGTCCGCCGGGTGGAGCAGCTCGCGCATGTCGCGATAAGGCATCGGCCCGTCCGGCGCCTTGCGCCCAAGGAGTCTGAAGAACGATTCCGACCAGCAGAGTTCGCCGCGCACGAGGTTCCAGTAGAGGAGCGCCGCTCCGCCGTCGCGCAGGAGAAGCTCGGTGCCGTCGCGCAGCTCGGTGGCCGAGCGCAAAAGCGCCGCATTGCGCCCGCGCGTGGCGGCGAAAACCGTTGCGGCGCCGAGGAAGCCGCCGGCGAGGGCCGCCACGACCAGATCGCCGGAAGGTATGAGCACGGCCGCCGCGAATGCCGGAACGCTGCTTCCGGCCAGGACAAGCACCGCGCTGAACAGGGTCCGCGCGCACCCGCTCGCAAAGCGAGATATGATGCCGCGGGACGGCCCCGCCGCCGGATATGCCGAGCGCTTCACCATTGCCACAATCGGCCAGACTGCCTCTCTCCCAAAAAGCCTCCTGGCGAGTAACGCCCGATTCGGACCGCGAATTGAATGGCGGCGCTCGGAAAAAGCGGAGTTTTCCTTGGCTTTTGTGGCCCGGCGGCCCCAGTTCTCGCGATTCGGGGCGGCGCGCTCCGGTGGGGATGCGGCATCCCCGCCGCGCGGTAACCATACCGCGAAACTCCCTGCCCCTGCCTCAGCTCCGCCGCGATTTGACGCGAAGTTGAGCTGGCCCGGCGCTTGGTGCTATGTAAGCGGCGGACGTGGCCGCCCGTTTATCGCTTTGTTAGCCAGGGCGTGCGCAAGACTGAGCTTCACATTATTCTTCGCGGTTGGATTTGGCCCCCGTTAACACCATGCCCCCGACACTGAATGCTGTGACCAGGTTCTGGCGCAGCCGCGCGGGCGTTCGGCTGGGCGGTGCGTTGATCTGGAGCGCCGCGGCCGGCCTCGCTATGGCGTCCCCGTCCGTCGCCCAGGAGGCAGGGCAGACGGCCGGCGCGCAGGCCGGGAATCCGGCCGACGGCAAGAAATCCATCAGGACGATGGATGGCAAGGAGCTCGATCTTGAGGAAGCCCGCCGTCTCTTCGAGGAACATCAGAAGAAGCTGAAGGAAGCGCGGCGCGAAAAGAGCGCCCTGGAAGCGGAGACGAAGGCGCTGGAAGCCGAACGCGCCACCCTGCAGGCGCGCCTGATCGACGTGGCGCGGAGAGGGCAGGAGGCTGAGAAGCGTCTTACCGCCATCGAGACCGAGCTGGAGCGCCTCGGTGAGCGCGAGGCCGTTCTGCGCAAGGGGCTGAAGGCGAACCGCGCGACGATTGCGCAGATGCTCGGCGTCATGCAGCGCACGGGCCGCGAGCCGCCGCCGGTCATGATCACGTCGCGTAACGATGCGCTGAAAATGGTGCGCAGCATGATGATCCTGTCCTCCTTCTTCCCCGGTTTCAAGGCCAAGGCGGACAAGCTGTCCACACAGCTCACCGAACTGGGCGAAACCATCAACAAGGCGGGGCGCGAGCGCAGGCGCCTGGCGGCGACGCAGAAGCAGGCGGCGAAGATCAAGGCGGATACCGACAGGCTGCTGAAGCTGAAACGCCAGCGGATGGAGAAGAACGAGGCGCGCGTCAAAAAACTCAGATTCGCCGCCGCCCAGCTCAGCCGGAGCGTAACCAGTCTCGGCCAGCTCCTGAAGCGGCTGGACAGCGCGGCCGCCAGGGAATCGAACATGGCGGCCTATGAAGCCGAACTAAAGCAGCTAGGGCCCGCGGTGGAGCTGAAGCCGGACGCGAAGAAGGTCGCTTTCGTCCAGCCAGGGCGGCTGAAACCCGCCATCCCCTTCAGCAAGGCGAGGGGGCAACTGGTCCTGCCGTGCCAGGGCAAGCGCCTGACAGGCTTCGGCGGCCGCAGCGACACCGGCGCGAAATCAGAAGGCATCCGCCTGGAAACGCGCCACGAGGCCCAAGTCATTTCGCCCTCGGATGGCTGGGTGATCTATGCCGGACAATTCCGTAGTTATGGGCAGCTCTTGATCATCAATGCCGGAGGAGGCTATCATATTCTCCTGGCAGGTATGGACCAGATCTATACTACGGTCGGCCAATTCGTTCTTGCGGGAGAGCCGGTCGCGGCAATGGCCAAAGCGCCGCTGCAGTCCGAAGGCTCCTCGGAAACGCGCAAGCCCGTACTATATATAGAGTTCCGTAAGAACGCGCACCCCATCGATCCGGATCCGTGGTGGCCGGAGGGTGTCAAAGAAGGTTGAGGATATGCGGAAATCGAACTTTACTCTGTGGATACTCGTGATGCTCGCCTTCGTCGCCGCGGGCACATCGGTCATCAACGCCACACGCTCACAATCCCAGTCCGCGAATTCGGACATTTACCGTCAGCTCGACCTTTTCGGGGATGTCCTCGAACGGGTCCGCTCCGATTACGTTGAGAAGCCGAACGACAACGATTTGATCGAAGCGGCGATCAACGGCATGCTGACCGGCCTCGACCCGCATTCGACCTATCTCAATCCGAAACATTTCCGCGACATGCAGGTGCAGACACGCGGCGAGTTCGGCGGCCTCGGCATCGAGGTGACGATGGAAGACGGCGTCGTCAAGGTCGTGTCGCCCATCGAAAACACCCCTGCCGAAAAGGCCGGGCTACTCTCCGGCGACCTGATCACGCATCTCGACGGCGTGTCGATCCAGGGTCTCACTTTGGAACAGGCGGTGGAGAAGATGCGCGGGCCGGTCGATACGCCGATCACCATCTCCGTGCTGCGCAAGGGCCGCGATCCGTTCGACGTCAAGATCATCCGCGACATCATCCGCATCAATCCCGTCCGCGCCAATGCGGAGGGCGATGTCGGATACATCCGGATCAAGACTTTTAGCGAGCAGACCTCCGGCGACCTGAAGAACGCGATCGAAAAACTCAAGAAGGAGATCGAGCCGAAAAAGCTCAAGGGGTATGTCATCGACCTGCGCAACAATCCCGGCGGGCTTCTCGACCAGGCTATCCTGGTGTCCGACACCTTCCTTGAGAAGGGCGCGATCGTGCTTACCCGCGGCCGCAATCTCAACGAGACGCAGCGCTCGAACGCTCATGCGGGCGATCAGACCGAGGGCAAGAAGATCGTCGTGCTCATCAACGGTGGATCGGCGTCGGCGTCCGAGATCGTCGCCGGCGCCCTGCAGGACCATAAGCGCGCCACCGTCATGGGCACGCGCTCCTTCGGCAAGGGGTCGGTGCAGACCATCATCCCGCTGGGGTCCAACGGCGCCATCCGGCTGACGACCGCGCGCTATTACACACCCTCCGGCCGGTCGATCCAGGCCAAGGGCATCGACCCCGACACGGTGGTGGAGCAGGAACTGCCGGAGGATCTCAAGAAAGCTGCGGAAGCCAGCCGCACGCGCGGAGAGGCGAGCCTGCGGGGACATCTCAAGAATGGCGAAGACGAGAAGTCGGGCAGCGTGGCCTTCGTTCCGAAAGAGAAGGAGAAGGACACGCAGTTGAAAGCCGCGCTGGAGTTTCTGCGCACGGGCAAAGTGGAGCAGAAAAAGGCGGAAATCCCCGCGGATGCGGGCAAGACGGCCCATTAACGCCGCAATCGGGCGCATGATCAGGGCGGTCCAGGCTGAGGATAACGGGGCTTGGGCCGCCCTTCTTGTTGCGTGAGGTTCGCTTTTTTGGGCATAACGGGCTTGACAAGGGAGGCTAAGCCGAGCAGCGCTTAGCTTTCTCTGTGCGCACCACCGGCAGACCAAGCTATGAGAGCACTGATCTACACCGCCACGGCCTTCTTCCTCGGCCTCGCCAGCCTTCTGAGCTTTTACGCCTTTCAGACGCCCCTGGACGTGCGCGCCGCCAAGGTCGTGCTGAGTATCGACGTCTCGAAGATACCGCAGGAGGCCGGCAAGCCGGACGAATCGCCCCTTTTCGCCGAGGAGGAAGCGAAGACCGTTGGCGCCGCGGAAGACGTGGTCCGGGAGACACCGCCTGCGGTCGACGCCGCCAGCGAGGCTGCTCCGCCCGCGGCCGAGCGGAGCGCCGCCGAGCACGATATGGCGGAGGCCACCCAGCCGGAGGACGGCGGCGCGCAAGAAGCCGAGCCGAAGCAGCAGGAAGCGTTCTCGCTGCCGGGCACGGCCATCGATGGCGGGGAGGCCGCGCAGCCTCGCGAAGAGCGGCCCGCGGAGGTGACAGCCCAGCCGGAAGAGACGAAGCAGGCGGAGGAGGCCGGGCAGGCCGAAGAGACAAAACAGGCCGAAGGAAACGGGCAGCCGGAAGAGATAGGGCAGGCAGAAGACGCGGGACAGGCAGAGGAGACGAAACAGGTTGCCTCCGCATCCGGGATGGAGGAACCGGTTCCTCACGAGCCGGTCGTTCGCGAGGCGCCTGTCATCTCGAATCTGTCCACCGTCGAGGAGCCTTTGCCGCCGCGGCAGCCGCAGCAAGATGAAACGGAAACCCCGCAGGACGTGGCGCCGCCGGAACAGCCTCACCAGGAGACTGTGCGGCAGACGATGCCGCCACCGCCGCTTCCGGCGCGGCGTCCGGACGATATTCCACCCCCTGTCAAGGTCGCCGCCGTCGATGGAACCGCGGGTTCCGCTGCGGCGCACGGCTGGGCGAGCAAACAAATCCCCGCGACAGAGGCAATCTCCGCGAAACAGGCGCGGGTCGCCCTGCTGTTGAGGGGGAACGGCCAGGACCGGCGTGACACCGCCGACGCTATCGCCAAGCTTCCGGCCGCCGTATCCCTCGGCTTCGTGCCGGTCAGCGACGAGTCGGCCGAATGGGCGGCCAGAGCGCATGCGGTGGGGCATGAGGTGATCGTCCAGTTGCCGCTGGAGCCATCCGACTATCCGGCGAGCAATCCCGGCCCCGATACGCTCTTGGCGACCGCGCCGCCGCAGGAAAACGCCGCACGCCTGAAGAACGTTCTCGGGCGTTTACGGGGGTATACCGGCGT
>JBNKDX010000063.1:0-9397 GCA_050288485.1 Rhodomicrobiaceae bacterium
GATCTGGCGCTCCTGCGCATGCTGAAAGGCCTGCAGAAGGACCGCATCATCGCCGTGGTCAACCGCGTTGATATCGTCGATGGCATCGCGGCGAAGGGCGAGAAGCTCATCGCCCATGTGCGCGCCAGCCTCAAACGGGAGTTTCCGCATACCGACATCCCCGTCATTCTGGCGAGCGCACATTGGGGCAATGCCGCCCTCAGCGGCGACGAGGGAGAGATGGCCAACGCGCTCACCCCTGCCCTCGCCGACTATGCGGAGATGCTGGCGCGGCGCGGGGAGAACAATTTCGGCCGTCCCCGCGCAGGATGGCCCGCGGAGCGCGTAGCCCAACTGCTTTATCAGCTCTCCGGCATTCCCGCGATCGTGGCCGCAATTTCGAGGCTCATCGGCCATTCGGTGACCGCCGAGCGGCTGCTGCCCGCGGCGTCCACCATCGGCGCCGTGGCCGACAACACCGCCATTTCCGTGCGGTACGGCCTGAAAACGCTGCAGAGTGCGCGTCCTACGAGCGGAAGGAACGCCGACGACTGGTTCCGCGCCAACGCCCTCGACCACCTGAAGCAACTGGAAAACCTTCTGACCCACGTGGAAATGGCCCTCCAGGGCACGACGGACGAGTTCACCGCCCTGGCTCATGCCGAACTCGACCGGCTGCGCCAGTTCATGCACTACTCGGCGGAAAGCTTTGCGGAAAGAGAGCGCGACCATCTCCTGAAGCTTGGCGCCCATGCGGCGTTCCGCCCCGCCTTCCAGGACGCGAGTTTCATGCTGCGCTCGCAACTCGCCGAGGATTTCTACAGATATTTCACTCAGACGGCCAAGCAGATCCTCCTCAAGCAGCAGGAGGCCGAGGCGGCGCTGCGCCAGACCGTGAAGGAGGCGCTGCCGGATCTCGACGATATCCTCCGCTTCGGCTTTCAGGCCGCGGACGTGCCCGCGCCGTCCATCATCCCGCTCAGCAAGGTGACGGCCCTCGACCTGGACGCCTTCTGGCAGGCGCGCGGCGGCGGGACGGTCACCGCGGAGGAGGCGGAGGAGTTCAGGGAGCTGGCGGCCGGCGCGTTCATCGAACTGATCGACGCGCTGTTCCTTGCTGCGGAGGACACCTTGAGGGACCATGTCAGCGAAGCCCTGCGGCACCTGCGCTATCTGAGCTACAGCGCCATCTATCCGATTGCGCAGCGGCTGCAACAGTGGGTCGAGGCGCACAAGGACCTGAGCGGCCCCGAACAGACCGACGCCGAGGCGCAGGCTGCGGGCAAGCGCGAGGAGATTCTGGCCGAAAGCCGCGCCCATCTGCTGCGCTGCGAGAAGCTCGCCGTCGACGCCGCCGACATCAAGCGGCAGTGCATTTACATGACGGAAGGGTGAGCCGCGCTGGCGGTATCTGCAGCTTGTGTGTCGCCGTCCTCGTGCACCACAAATTTCGTCCGGCCGATGGTAAACGGACGCAATTGCGCCCATGTCGTCGCCGAAAATGAACACGCTCCGGTTGCCCCCAACGGCCGCCGGGAATAGTGACGCGCATGCCTCGCCGCATGTTTCAACTCCATTGGCGCGCAATATGCGAGCCCGCTTCGGCGGGAGAGTAGCGGTGCGGCTCCAGACCGAAGAAAGGCGCAGCAGACAAGACGATGACCCGCATGAAAACCGCGGTCCGGGGGCGCTGATCCCCGTGCCGACAGCAAAGGAAGCTCTGGTCAGCGAACTCGACGCCCTCTGCTACGACCTGGCCGTCGAGGGAACGCTCTGCTGCAATCCCCACTGGCGATCGGCGGGGCGGGCCCTCGCGCGCCTGAAGAAGGGGCTGAGCCGCCCGATGCGGCTCGCGGTCTTCGGCGAGGATCGCGCAGGCAAGTCGTCGCTCATCAATTTCCTCCTCAAGCTGCAGGCCCTGCCCTCGGACGGTCTGGCCGGTCTGGCCGCGCATCTTCTAGTGTATCACGCCAATGAACTGGAGATGTATGCGGTAAACCCCGACGGAGGGAGGACACGGTTGACCTCCAGGGCGGTGACGCGCATCGCCCGGCCGGACACGCCCGCGGACGCGCCCTCGCCCGTCGCCAACGTCATTTACAACGCCACGGACTGCGCCGCGCCGCCACCCGCGGCACACGCGCAATTGCCCGGCCTTCGGCATAACAATCAGCCGGCGGCCGGGAAGCTCATCGAACTCGGCCTACCGAACGACATCCTGCGCTCGGTAGAGATGATCGAGGCGCGCACCTTCCCCTCAGCTAGCGCGGGCCCCACCATCGCCAGGGTGTTCCGGGCGGTCGACATTGCGATCTGGTGCACGCTGGCGACGCAGGCATGGAAGGAAAGCGAGCGGGCGGACTGGACGGCGGTCCCGGCGGGGCGCCGGCGCAACGCGCTTCTGCTGGTCACCTACAAGGACGCCATCCGCAACCAGAACGACGAACTAAAGATCCTCACCCGCCTCCGCCACAGCACCGCGCGGCTCTTCAGCGACGTGGTGCTGATCTCGCTGCGCGACGCGCTATACGCCCTGGCAGCCCAGGACAAGGACGAGGCGGACACCCTGCGCAGACGTTCGAACGGCGAGGCCGTGGAGACCGCCGTCAGCACCCTCGCCCACCACTGGCGCCAGCATCGTCTGCGCCAGGCTGGGCGCCAGTTGCAGCTCATCGCCGCTACGCTCCGCCGCTGCGGCGAGCGCCACGAAGACGCCATGACGCTCGATTTCGTCGCGCGCCTCGAAAACGCGGCCGCCTGCGCCTTTTTCCCCGCTGGCGATGCAGGCGAAGCCGATGGCGCGGCTCCCGGTTCAATATTTGAGAATCGATAAGTTGCGCTCCATGCGCGCCGGAAATCCGGGCTGTGGATTGACTTACATCTCCGCCAGTTCGCGCAGTTGCGATACCGCCACCGTGAGCTTGGCGAGCGTCACTTCCTTGCCGCTCAGGATGTCGTCGAAACCCCGGCGCGCGCGCGCCGCGGCCTGGGCGTTTTCCGTGCACCATGCCACGAAATCCGGCGCTGCGCCGTCCCGGCACGCGGCGTAGACCTTCGCCACGATCATGCGCTGAGCGGAGGCGACCGCTTCCAGCGTGCTGTTGAGCGCCAGACGGCTGTCATGGTCCGTCTGGCCCAGCGCCTCGCTCGCGGCGCGCGTTTCCTCCAGGCGGAAATGGCTGCTGGTCTGGAAATAGATGCGGGCGATGTCGGTCTCGGGACGCCCAAGCCGGATGGCGAGCGTGATGATGTCGGGCGCCGCCGACAGCGCCGCCAGATGGGCGAAGCGCCGCGCCAGCTCGGGCGGCACGCCGCCGCTCCCGAAATGCGCCATGCTGTCCTCAAGCCGCCCCGTGAGCCACTCGTCGAAGATGCTCTCGATGGCTTCGTTCAGGCGGTCCACGCCGTCGCGGTAGCGGGCGATGAGCGCCGAAAGGCCGTCGCGGAACACGCCGTGGCGCAGGAACCATGCCGTCTGCCGCCGCAGCATGTTCTGGATCTGTATATGCAGGCCAAGCTGGGTGCCGCCATCGACCGAAGCGCCAAGGCCGTCCACCGCCTCGTAGAGCCCGGCGAGGCGGAAGACGCCCATGGCCGTGGCGAAAGCGCAGGCGATCTCGCCCGGCTCGCGTCCGGTTTCTTCGGCGAGACGCACGGCGAATGTCGAACCGCCGCGGTTGATGGCCGCGTTCGTCAGCACCGTGGCGATGATTTCGCGGCGCAGGGCATGCCCGTCGATCTCGGCGGCGAAGCGTTCGCGCATGGTGGCGGGGAAATAGTCGGCGAGCACGTGGCAGAGATACGGCTCGTCGAGCACCGGCGATTTCATCAGGTCGAAATAGAGCGCGATCTTCGCATAGGCCAGGAGCACGGCCAGTTCCGGGCGCGTGAGGCCCACGCTTTTCTGGCGGCGCTCGGCGAGGTCGGCGTCCGAGGGCAGCCTTTCGATGGCGCGGTCGAGGACTTCGGCATGTTCGAGCGTATGCATCAGCCGGAGCTGGAAGCCAAGGTCGGCGAGGCCGCGGTGCTCGCCAAGGCTGATGGCCAGCGTCTGCAGAATATTGTTCTGTAATACGGCTACCGCTACCTCGTCCGTCATGGCGGCGAGCACCCGGTCCCGCTCCTCGCGCGAGATGCGGCCGGAGCGCACCGCGGCGGCGAGCGCGATCTTGATGTTCACTTCGACGTCGGAGGTGTTCACCCCCGCGGAATTGTCGATGGCATCGGTGTTGATGCGCCCGCCGCCTTGCGCGAATTCGATGCGGCCGCGCTGGGTGACGCCGAGATTGGCCCCCTCGCCCACGACCTTCGCGTTCACTTCCCGGGCCGTGATGCGGATGGCGTCGTTGGCGCGGTCGTTTACTTCCTCGTCGGTCTCGGCGGACGCGCGAATATAGGTGCCGATGCCGCCGAACCACAGAAGGCCGGCCCGCGCCTTGAGGATGAGGCGTATCACATCGGCGGGCGGGGCGCTTCGCTGCGCGGCGCCGAGAAGGCGCTGCATTTGTGCGGTCAAAGGAATGGACTTCGCAGCGCGGCTGAAAATGCCGCCTCCCGCAGAGATCAGCGCGCGGTCGTAGTCCTGCCAGCTTGAGCGCGGCATGTCGAACAGGCGTTTGCGCTCCGCCCAACTTTTCTCCGGATCGGGATCGGGGTCGATGAAGATATCGCGATGGTCGAAAGCGGCCACCAGCCTGATCTGCCTGGACAGGAGCATGCCGTTGCCGAACACGTCGCCCGACATGTCGCCGACGCCCACGACGTCGAACGCCTCCGCCTGGATATCGACGTTCATTTCACGGAAATGCCGCTTCACCGCCTCCCACGCGCCGCGCGCGGTGATGCCCATGCGCTTGTGGTCGTAGCCCGCCGAACCGCCCGAAGCGAAGGCGTCGCCCAGCCAGAAATCGCGCTCCACCGCCACGGCGTTGGCGATGTCGGAGAAGGTGGCGGTGCCTTTGTCGGCGGCGACGACGAGATAGGGGTCGTCCGCATCGAGCCGCTCGACCTCCGCGGGCGGCGCCACCTCCCCGTCCTTCAGATTGTCGGTGACGGACAGCAGATTGGCGACGAAGGAGCGGTAGCAGGCAACGCCCTCGGCCATCGCCGCCTCGCGCGGCGCATCCTTCGGGATCAGGCGCGGCGCGAAACCGCCCTTGGCCCCCTGCGGCACGATGATGGCGTTTTTCACCTGCTGCGCCTTCGCCAGCCCTAAGATCTCGGTGCGGAAGTCCTGCGGCCGGTCGGACCAGCGCAGGCCCCCGCGCGCTATCGGCCCGCCGCGCAGATGGATGCCCTCGAAGCGCGGCGAGGTAACGAAGATTTCGGCGAAAGGCCGCGGTGCGGGGAGGGCCTCGACTTTCGCTGAGCTGATCTTCAGTGCAATGACTGGACCGCCGGTCAACTCCGTGGGCTTCTGGAAGAAATTCGTGCGGATGGTGGCCTGGATGAGGTTGAGGTAGCGCCGCAGCATGCGGTCCTCATCGAGGCTTGAGACAGCGTCGAACTGGGCCTCAATGCTCTGCGCGAGCGTGGCGGCTTCCTCCGCGCGCTTCTCCGCACTCAAAGCTCCGGCGGGATCGAACAGCACCTGGAACAGCGTGAGGAGGTTGCGCACGATGTCGCCATGCCGGTTCAGCGTCGTGGCGAGGTAAGTCTGGCTGAACGGCGCGCCGATCTGCCGGAGATAGGAGCCGTATGCGCGCATCAAGGCCACCTCGCGCCAGGTCAGTCCGGCCTGGACGATCAGGCTGTTGTAGCGATCGTTTCCTGCCACCCCGTGCCAGACGGCGAGAAAGCACTCCTCCAGCCGCTCGTCATGGGCGGGCAGCTCGATGGGCTGGCCATTCGCGGTTTCAAGCAGCATGTCGTGAAGGAAGACGGTCTGCCTGCGCCCGTCGCGAACCGGCGACAGCTCGAAAGTGCGCTCGGCGATGACCGAGAAGCCGAGATGCTCCAGCACCGGCACGCGCCTGCTGAGGGAAATCGGCTCGTCGAGCTGGTAGAGCATGACACGCAGTTCGTCTGCGGGAGCGCCGGGGTCATGAAAGAAGTCGATGGCGACCGGCGAGACGGCGGAGAGCTTCTCCAGCCGCTCGATATCCTTGATGGCGCGCTCGGGCGGATTGGCATGTTCGTAGCCGGGCGGAAAGGCCTCGCCATACGTCCTGAGCATGCCGTTGAGATTGCGGCCGTGGTGCACGAGCATGAGGTCGCCAAGTTCGTCCCGCCAGGTGCGGACCGCGGCCCGGACCTGCGCTTCGAGCTGTGCCGCCGGAACGTCGGGAATCCTGCCCTCGGGAGCCCAGATCATCGCGTGCAGGCGCACCAGCGGGCCAATGGTGAAAAAGGGCGTGACGCCCGCCGCCTGTCCGCCGAATGCGTCCTCAAGCAAGGTAACGATGCGTTCGCGGATTTCAGTGGTGAACCGGTCGCGCCGGACATAGATGAGCACCGAGGCGAAACGCCCGTATTCGTCGAGGCGCACGAAGACGCGCGTGCGTGGCATCAGCTCCAGTTCGAGGAGTGACTGCGCCTCCGCGAGAAGCTGGCCGGTGGAAATCTGGAACAGTTCATCGCGCGGAAAGGTTTCGAGGATGTTCTGCAGCATGCGGCCCGAATAGCTGTTGGGCGCGTTGCCGGAGCGCAGGAATACCTGATTGATCTTGTGGCAGAGGAACGGGATGTTGCGCGTGGTGTCGTTATAGGCGGAGGCGCTGAACAGGCCCGCGATGCGCAACTCGCCCGTCAGCGTGCCGTCCTCTGCGTAGAGCTTGACGCCGATGGAGTCGACATGCAGGCGCCGGTGCACGGGCGAAAGGAAACTGGCTTTGGTGATGATCAGGGGGGCGGGCTTGGTGAAGAAATCGCGCGCCTCCGGGCTCATTTCCGTGGTGTCGCCGCTGCGGCGCAGGACAGTGCGCTCCGGGTTGCGCAGCAGGCCGAGGCCGGAAGCGTCGTCGGGTTCCAGATGCGGCTCCGCGCCGCGCATGACGAAATTGTAGCTGCGCATGCCGAGAAGCGTGAAGTTGCCGTCGGCGAGCCACTTCAGGAACTGGATCGACTCGGCCAGTTCGTCCACGGCCACCGGCGGCGGGGCGGCGCTGTAGGCGTCGATCGCCTCGCGCAGCCGCGCGAGCATGGGCTTCCAGTCGCTGACCACGACGCGCACTTCGCGCAGGATTTCGCGCAATGCGTCCGCAAGGTTCGCGCGGGCCTCCACGCCGATGCGCTCGATCTGGATATGCAGGACGCTTTCCGGCCGGCTGTGGCGGCCCGCGACGCGCTCAATGCTGATATCGGTGACCTGCCCCTCGCCGTCGCGCTGCACCCAAAGGACGGGGTGCGCGATGAAACGGATGCGCAGGCCGCGCTGGTTGAGTTCGGCAAGGACCGAGGACAGGAGGAACGGCATGTCGTCATTGACGATTTCGACGACGGTGACGGGGCCGGTCTCGTCGCTGCCGTCGAAGTCGCGGGCGGCGAGGTTCAGGGTGTCGCGCTCGCGCCGTTCGAAAAGCCGGAAAGCGTCGATGGCCAGTTCGGCCAGGGTTTCCGGCGTGTAGACGTCGAGGCCGCCATGGCTGATGCGGGAGAAGAGCGCCGAGGCGAAGGTTTTGACGAGACCGGCCTCAAGCTTCAGGCCCTCCAAGGCGGCGACCGCCTTCTCCACCGCCTGCGGGATAACGGAAACGCTCGTTTCGTTCATGACCTGGCCTCGGGGCTGCGCAGGCGCCGGACGCCTGATCTGAGGCGAGGCAGGGTGGCCGAGGAATGCGGCATTGACAAGGGGTGACCGGACGTTTGTTCGCCGGTTTTCGGTAATTTGATGCGTGCGGCCCGCCACGCTGGGGATAAATTTTCCGTGCGGCGCGGACAACTGACCCGCGATGCGGTCCCAACCGTCAATCGTCGTATGCGCCGGGACTGGAGGCCAGCGCCAGGGCCAGGGCCAGGCAATCCACCTCGGCGCCGCCGCCGTCTTTCAGCACGCGCGTACACGCTTCCAGCGTGGAGCCGGTCGTGATCACGTCGTCGACGAGGAGGACGCGCCGCCCGTGGAGGCGCGCCCCGGCTCCTTCCGCGAGGCGGAAGGCGGCAGCCACATTCCGGCGTCTTTCCTCGCCGGACAGCCCCACCTGGGCCGCCGTCGCCCGCGCGCGCAGGAGCAGGGCGGCATCGACCGGCTTCCCCGTCTGCCGGGCCACGCCCCTGGCGAGGATTGCCGCCTGATTGTAACGGCGATGCCAGAACCGCCAGCGGTGGAGCGGCACCGGCACGACGATATCGGCGTCGGCGATGAGTTCCGCGCCTGCAGCCAGCAGCATTCGCACGAACAGGCTCACAGCCTCGTGGCGGTCGCTGTATTTGAAACCGTGAATGAGGTTGCGCATGATGCCGGTGAAATGGGCGGCGGCGCGGGCGCGGGCGTACAGCGGCGGACGGCGCAGAGCCGCGGAGGAGAGTGTGACCTCGCCCGTCGCGTAAGACAGGGGATGGCCGAGCCGGTCGCACAGCGGCGGCCTGATGACGTCGATGCCTCGCCAGCACTCCGCGCACAGGACGCCATGCGTGGCGAGCGGCGCATGGCAGTGCAGGCAGACCGGCGGCAGGATGAGATCGGCGGCGTAGCGGAGATTGGACGCCATCCACGAACCGGCGGCGGCCAGAAAGCCGGGACCGGAGACCGGAATGTCTGTACCCCCGCTGCCGATGGCCATCATCTATCCTGTTTCGCGCCCGCCGGTTGCTGGGGCAGTAAGATCGCGATTCCACGGGGTTGCAAGACCGTATGAATACGCGCCGGAGGTGAGCGGGATTGCGGAGGCGTTGCGAATTCTGCCCAGCCGCGATAGGGGGTAGGAAAGGATACGCACGCAACGGGAACCTCTTGGCCGCGCCGCAGCTCTTCGACCGCAAGCTCCTCTTCACGCGCCGCGCCCGCGCCGCGCAGGCTGCGGCGCTGCCCGATTTCCTCCTGCGGCGGGCGGTGGACGACATCGGCGGGCGGCTGGCCGCCGTCTCCCGCGATTTTGCGCGCGTGCTCTGCCTTGGCGCTTACCACGGCGTGCTGGCGGAGGCGCTGCCGCCGGCGGTTCGCGCGGCGGACGCCATCTTCGTGGAGGCCAGCCCGCCGCTCCTGGCGCGCTGCCCGGCTCCGCGCGTCTGCGCGGACGAAGAACTGCCGCCATTTCGCGAAGGCGCGTTCGATCTGGCGCTGTCGGCGCTGTCGCTGCATCTCGTCAACGATCTGCCCGGCGCGCTGGTGCAAATCCGCCGGGCGTTGAAGCCGGACGGGCTGTTTCTGGCGGCGGTTCTCGGCGGGGCGACGCTGGCGGAGCTGCGCGAGGCGTTCATGATGGCCGAAATCGAAATGGAGGGCGGCGCATCCCCGCGCGTGGCGCCGATGGCCGAGATC
>JBNKDX010000064.1:0-9312 GCA_050288485.1 Rhodomicrobiaceae bacterium
CGTCATCGCTCACGCCTTGCTTTCGGTGACCAGCTTTTCGAGGGCCCCCGCCGCCTTGCCTTCATCGATAGAAGCCGCCGCCAGCTTCGCCCCCTCCGCCAGCGTATCGGCCTTGCCCCCAACGATGAACGCGGCTGCGGCGTTAAGCACTACGATATCCCGAAATGGGCCTCTCTTGCCAGCAAAGAGCGCTCGGATGGCGGCGGCGCTTTCCGTTGACGGTCCGCAGAGGATATCGGCGAGCGCGGCCCTTTCCACGCCGGCGTCCGCCGGATCGACGGTGAAGGCGCCGATCTTGCCGCCCTTCAGTTCGGCCACCTGCGTAGGACCGGTCGTGGATAACTCGTCCAGTCCGTCGGCGCCGTGGACAACCCAGACATGCGCCGCGCCCAGGCGCTTCATCGTCTCTGCGAGGGGGATGACCCATTCCTCGGAGAAAACGCCGATAACCTGCCGCTTCGTGCCTGCCGGATTGGAAAGGGGCCCCAGCAGGTTGAAGATCGTCCGCAGCTTCAGACCCTGGCGCACGGGCGCGGCGTGGCGCATGGCCGGGTGGTAGGTCGGCGCGAACAGGAAGGCGAGGCCCGCATTGGCCAGGCAGCGCTCGGCCTGTTCGGGCGTCATCGCGAGATTGACGCCTAGACTTTCCAGCACGTCGGCGGCGCCGGATTTCGACGACACGGCGCGGTTGCCGTGCTTGGCGACCGGGACGCCCGCGCCCGCGAGCACGAAGGCGCTGGCGGTCGAGATGTTGTAGGTGCCCTTGGCGTCGCCACCTGTGCCGACGATATCGATGGCGCCCGCCGGCGCGGCGACCTTGCGCATCTTCGAGCGCATGGCGCGGACGGCGCCGGTGATCTCGTCCACGGTCTCGCCGCGCGCCTTCATGGCCACGAGCATCCCCGCGAGCTGCACTTCCTGGATGCCGCCTTCCATGATGGCGTCGAACGCCGCCGCGGCTTCATCCTCGGTGAGCTTGCCGCCGCTTGCGACCTTCTCGAAATGCGGGCGGAATTTCTCCGCTGGCGTCGCCGCCGTCATCGCATCGCCTCCTGCGAACGGCCCGACTGCATCGCGCGGGGCAGGTCGAGATTGGACCGGATCGGCTGCCAGTTGATGCGGGCGATGCGCAGAAAATTGGCGAGGAGCGCATGGCCGTGAGCCGAGGCGATGCTTTCGGGGTGGAACTGAACGCCGAAAACCGGGTGGCTTTCATGGGCCAGCGCCATGATCAGACCGTCGGAAGTGCTGGCGGTGATGCGCAGGCTACTGGGAAAGGTCTTCTCCTCCACCAGCAGCGAATGGTAGCGGGTGGCGGGGAATTCGGAAGGGAGCCCCTGGAAAAGCCCTTCGCCGGAATTGTACAGCGTGGAAATCTTGCCGTGCATCATCTTCGGAGCGCGGATGACGCGGCCGCCGTAAGCCTGCCCGATCGCCTGATGTCCGAGGCACACGCCCAAAAGCGGCACGCGGCCCTGATTGGCTTCGATCAGGTCGAGGCAGATGCCCGCCTGGTCGGGGTCGCACGGTCCCGGCGAAAGCACGATGGCGCGCGGTTCTTCGCCGAGGACCTCCTCCACCGTGATCTGATCGTTGCGGTAGACGCGGCATGCCACGCCGAGGTCGCCGAAATAGTGAACGAGGTTGTAGGTGAAGCTGTCGTAATTGTCGATGAGGGTAATCATGGCCGCCTCCCAGCACCCCGAAACATCAGCAAAATATGTGGCCCAGGTCCAGGGAAAAGCGACAGAGCGTTAAACGCGCCTTCAGGCCTTGCCGCGCAGGAGCCGCGGCGTGAGGAAATGCGCCAGATGGCCGCTGCGGGGGCGGACGTTCTTCCAGCTCTTCGCGTTGAAGGTGAGGACGGCGGCGGCGCATGTGGGGAACTTGTCGGCGATGGCGCGGGTGGCTTCGGGGGAGCCGCTGCCGGTGAGATGGAGCGCGAGCATTTGCAGGCCCGGATTGTGGCCGATGAGCATGACGTGGCGCTTGCCCGCGGGCGCGCCGCGCAGAGCCGCCAGGAGCGCCGCCGTGCTCGCCTCGTACAGCGTCTCGTCGATGACGGTTTCGGGGGGCGCCGGGAGCGCGGCGAAAGCGAGGGCCAGCGTCTGCCGCGTGCGCAGAGCCGGGGAGCACAGGATCAGATCCGGCACGAGCCCTGAGGCGATGAGGAATGCGCCCATGCGCGGCGCGGCCTTCTCACCGCGGGCGTCAAGCGGGCGGTCGATGTCTTCGAGGTCCGGGTCGCCCCAACTCGATTTGGCGTGGCGCAGGAGGGTGAGGGTCAGCATGGAGCCTCAATAGATTGGGGGACAGCCGTGATCAACCCGGCGGTTTGCCGCTAGTCCTATTGCCCCCGCCCCGCCTCGCTGACGAACCGCACCGCCTCTTCCGCCGCGCGGAACAGCGCCTTCGCCTTCATCTCGCATTCGCGCTGCTCGCTCGCAGGGATGGAATCCGCCACGATGCCCGCGCCCGCCTGCACATACATGCGCCCGTCCTTGATCAGCGAGGTGCGCAGCACGATGCAGCTGTCCATCTCACCGGCAGCCGAGAAATAGCCCACGCAGCCGGCGTAAAGCCCGCGCTTCTCCTTTTCCAGTTCGTCGATGATCTCCATCGCGCGAACCTTCGGCGCGCCCGACACGGTGCCCGCCGGGAAACCGGCCATCAGCGCATCCACCGCGTCGCGGTCCTCGGCCAGCTCACCCACGACGTTGGAGACGATGTGCATCACCTGGCTGTAATATTCGAGGAAGAAGCTGTCGGTGACGCGCACCGTGCCGATCTTCGCCGCGCGGCCGACATCGTTGCGGCCCAGGTCGAGAAGCATCAGATGCTCGGAGCGCTCTTTTTCGTCGGCCAGAAGCTCGTCGGCGAGGCGCTTGTCCTCCTCCGGCGTCGCGCCGCGGCGGCGCGTGCCCGCGATGGGCCGGATGGTGATCTGATTGTCGCGCACGCGGACGAGGATTTCTGGGCTCGACCCGGCGACGGCGTAATTGCCGAAATTGAGAAAGTAGAGGAACGGGGAAGGATTGGTGCGTCTGAGCGCGCGGTAGAGATGGAACGGCGGCAGATCGAACGGCGCGGAAAAGCGCTGGCTCAGCACGACCTGGAAGATGTCCCCGGCGGCGATGTACTCCTTCGCCTTCTTCACCATCGCCATATACTCTTTCGGCTTGGTGTTGGAGGAGACTTCGGGCAGGGCGGGCACGGCGCCGTTGGCGGCGGCAGCCTGTCCGAGGGGAGCGTCCAGCGCGTCCACCACCGCCGACAGGCGTTCCGTCGCCCTTGCATAGGCCGCTTTCGCAGACTGCCTCGTCTGCGGGCGCGCAGGCGTGACGACGGTGATCTCGTCCTTCACATTGTCGAAGATGGCCATGATCGTCGGGCGGATCATAACCGCATCCGGAATGCCGATCGGGTCAGGGTTCGGCTCCGGCAGCCGCTCGATGAGGCGCACGGCATCGTAGCCCATATAGCCGAAGACGCCGAGAGCCATCGGCGGAAGGTCGGGCGGCAGGTCTATGCGGGACTCGGCAAGGAGGGCGCGCAGGCTCGCCAGCGTCCCGCCCTTGCAGGCTGCGAACTTGCGCAGCGACCGGCCCGGCGTGCGGTTGATCTCGGCGCGGTTGCCCTCGGCGCGCCAAATGATGTCCGGAGCGAACCCGATCACCGAATAGCGGCCGCGCACCGCCCCCCCTTCGACCGACTCCAGGAGAAAGCTCATCGGCTTGTGCGCCGCGAGCTTGAGCATGGCGGAGACCGGCGTCTCCAGGTCGGCGACGAGGCGTGTCCAGACGGCCTGCGGCTCGCCATTCTTGTAACGCTCCGCAAATTCGGCGAAATCGGGATAGAACCGCATGGGTGAAGACTCGGATTGAAGCCTTGGATGGGAGAGAAGGGCGCGGGGGCCGGGCGCGCCCTCCTCATGATCACTGGTCTGACAGGCCGGGTATCGCCTTGGTGTTGATGCTCACGCCATAGGCGTTCTGCAGGCCGTTGACGTATTGTGCGAGCGCGTCGTTGGTCATGCCGCTCTGGATTTCGGCGGCCAGCTTGACGGCCTGCTTTTCATCGAGCGGAGGCGCGGGCTTGATCGCCACTACCTGGAAAATCGCACGCGACTTGCGGTCCGGCGTCCGCGCGGAGCCGAAGCCCTTGTCGGCGAGCGCGAAGGCCTGAGCAATGGCGGTCAGCGGCAGACCCGGCTGGGCGCTGCCACGCTTCAGCGGCGGTGTCTGCGTCACCTTGGCCCCGGCGCTCTTGGCGAGCTTCTCGATGCTTTCGCCGGCATTGGCCTGGGCGAGCAGTTCGTCCGACTTCTTGTCCAGACGGCGGGTGATCTCCGCATCGGTCCAGCGCTTCCTGACCTCGTCTTTCACCTCATCGAACGGTTTCTGCCGCTCCGGGATCACCTCGCGCACATCGACGAAGGCGTAGCCGTCGGGCAGCGATACCGGGTTGTTCTCGACGCCGACATCGCTGTCGAAGGTCAGCTTGATGACTGGTTGGAGTTTGTTGAGGCTTTCCAGGGGCTCTCCGGTCATGGCGCGGCCCTGGCGGTCGAGCACCGGCTCCTCATATTTGAGCTTCAGCTCCTTGGCGATCTCGGCGAGCGTCTTCCCCCCGGCGCGCGCGTCCTCGATCTTGTCATAGAGCTTGCCGATCTCCTGGGTGGCGCGCCCTTTGAGAAGCGCCGTCCTCACCTCTTCTTTGACCTCATCCAGCGCGCGCTGCGAGCCCGGCGTGATTTCGGTGACGCGCAGGATGACGGGCGAGAAGCCCTCGACGACCGCGCTCGGCTTGTTCTTCTTGAGCGCGAAAGCGGCCTCTGCGATCTTCGGATCGGCCAGTTTCTCCCTCGTGAAGGCGCCGAGCTTGATGTCGGCTTCCTTCAGGCCGAGTTCCTTACCGAGCTTGAGGAATTCGGCACCCTTGGCCAGCTTGCGCGCAGCGTCCTCGGCGTCGGCCTTGTCCTTGAAGATGAGCTGTTCGATGCTGCGCTTTTCGGGCACCGCATATTTCTTTTTGCTGGCCTCGTAGGATGCCTTGATCTCTTCGTCCGTGATCGGGATTGCGTCCTTGAGCGTGTCGCTGGAAACGACGATCAGCGAAATCTTACGGAACTCGGGCGCCGTGAAATCGGATTTATGCTCTTCGTAATACTTCTTGAGCACGTCCTCGCCGGGCGCCTCGATCTTCCCGGCGGCCTCGGCGGTCAGGATGAAATACTTCAGGACGCGCTGATCGTTCTGAAAGTGGTTGACGGCGTCCACAAGCGTCCTCGGCACATACACGCCCTCGCCGAGCGTGCGCGTGACCTGATCACGGATCATTTCCTGACGGTGGAGCGAGACGAAGCCCGCCTCGCTCAGCCCGGAGTCATACAGAACCTGTATGAAACGCTTGCGGTCGAATTTGCCGTCCGCGCCCTGGAATGCCGGATAGCCGGTGATATCGTCGATCACCGTCTTCTCCGAGATGCCGAGACCGAGCTTGTCCGCATGGATGGCGATGGCCGTCGAGCCGACGAGGTTCTGCAGCACGCGCTGGTGCAGCCCGAGCGAGCGCGCCTCGGAGGTCGTCAGGTGCCTGCCGAGTTGCCGGCTGATGAGCGAGAGCTGATTCTGGTAGCTGCGCTCGAACTCGGCGGGGGTAATCTCGCGCCCGCCCACTTCGGCGAACTTCTGCCTGCCGAAGCCGCGGAAGATATCCCCAACGCCCCAGGCCGCGAAAGCGATGATGAGAAGGCCGAGCAGAATTTTTACCAGCCAGCCGGAGGCGTTTTTTCTCAAGGTGTCCAGCATTTCGGTGTGCTTTCCTAACGGATGCGGTGAATCCCGGCGCCGCAATTACAGGTCCAAATTTTCGTCCGTCGCTTGCCAGAGAAGTCTCTTGGCCATAGATCAAGTCGGCAAAGGCAGCAAAGTCAAGGCAGAAAGGCGGAGGTCAAGATGGCGCAGATACGGTCCCTGATTGCCGGCAACTGGAAGATGAACGGACAGAAAGCATCGCTGGCGGAAATCGCCAAGCTGCGCCTGGGTGTAGAGAAAGACGGGCTTGCGGGCAAGGCCGATATCATGATCTGCCCGCCCGCGACCCTCATCAGCCTGTTCGCCGAGGCGCTGAAAGACAGCGGGATCGCCGTCGGCGCGCAGAACTGCCACAAGGCCGCGTCTGGCGCCTACACCGGCGAACTGTCGGCGCCGATGCTCGGGGATGCGGGCGCGACGGCCGTGATCCTGGGGCATTCGGAGCGGCGTTCGATGTTCGGGGAGCGCGATATCGATGTGCGGGAGAAGGCGGAATCTGTTTACGCGGCGGGCCTCACNGCCATCATCTGCGTCGGTGAGACAGCCGGAGAGCGCAAGCTCGGCCTGACGCTGCAGGTGGTGGCGCGCCAGCTTGCCGGATCGCTGCCCGAGGGCGCGACCGCGGCGAATACCGTTATCGCCTACGAGCCGGTCTGGGCGATCGGCACCGGGCTGACGCCGTCGGTGGCCGATGTGGACGAGGTGCATCGCTTCATCCGCGCCGAGCTTGCCAGACTGCACGGCGAGGGTGTCGCAGGAGGCATGCGCATTCTCTACGGCGGCTCGGTGTCGCCCAAGAACGCGAACGAACTCCTGGCCATCGCCGATGTAAATGGCGGGCTGGTCGGCGGCGCATCCCTGCGCGCGGACGACTTCCTGCCGATTGTCGCGGCAGCCAGGGGATAGATAGAACGCTTGAGCGTGGCGCTCGCGCGCGATACAACCTCTCCAGGCGTATTTTGAGCCGGGGGACCGGCGCGTCGGTTGAGGTCCTCGCGGCGCGAGCGTCCGGAGTTCCGCCGGAACGGCGGCCGGACCGAAGATATCATTGGACGATCCCATGCTTGTCAGCCCGTTGCAGCGGCTCCCCATCCTATTCGCTGGCGGCGCATTGCTTGCCGGCCTTGCATTCGCACCCCTGGCGGCCAGCGCGGCTCCGCTCGACCAGAAGGAATGTGAGCGGCTGAAAGCCGAGAAACGGTCGCTGGCGGGCCTTGGCGTCGAAAAGGACATGGCCAAAGGCCCGGAATGGGTGAAGGCCAATCTTCAGGCGTCCCAGCTCGATTTGATCAAGCGCTACCTCACGGTGGACGAGCAGCTCAAATTCCGCTGTCACCATCCGTTCCACCGGAAGAAAAAGAAGGTGAACGCCGCAGCGGCGCGCAGCGGCGACCGCAAGGCCGCCACGAAAGCGGAGGCGGCGAAAGCCCGGAAATCCGGGAGCAAGCCCGCATCTGCGAATGCCAAGCCGTCTGGCGCCGAAGGCGGCTGAACGCCCGCGCGAAATGCACTGGCCATCTGCGGTAAAATGCTGTAGACGGCCCTTAAAACGTCCCGGTGAGATCAAATGATCACAGTCATTCTCGTAATTCATATCATGATCGCGGCTGCCCTCGTCAGCATCGTCCTGCTGCAGCGCTCCGAAGGCGGTGCGCTGGGCATCGGCGGCGGCGGTGGCGGGCTAATGACGGGCCGCGGCGCGGCAAACCTGCTGACGAAGACGACGGCCGTTCTGGCGGCGCTGTTCTTCTCGACCAGCATCGCGCTCGCGATCCTCGCCAGCATGAACAGCAAGCCGCGCCAGATCGTTGCGCCAACCGCGACGCAGGAGGAGAGCGGCAAGGCGAACGCCCCCGCGGCCGAGCCGGGCCAGTTGCCGAAACTCGATCTTCCGGCCGGTCCGCAACTGCCGCAGTCGAAGTAGCGGCCCGAGACGCGCAGCTTTCGGAATGCAATCCATTCATGGCCGCGGCTCAAGCCCGGCCATGTTTTCTTGCGCCCGCCACACCCGGCGTGACGAGAATGTGACAGCAGCGCAAGCGCTTCTCCGAAATATCGTCAGCCTGTTGGAAAGCGGGGATTTGCCGCTTCGAATCGGTGTCGAGTTGTGTATTCTGCAGGCTCATGGCGCGATATATCTTCATCACTGGCGGCGTGGTTTCCTCACTGGGAAAAGGTCTCGCTTCTGCGGCGCTTGGGGCGCTTCTCCAGGCGCGCGGGTTCAGCGTTCGGCTTAGAAAGCTGGACCCTTACCTCAATGTCGATCCGGGGACGATGAGCCCCTATCAGCACGGCGAGGTCTTCGTCACCGACGACGGCGCGGAGACAGACCTCGATCTCGGGCATTACGAACGCTTCACCGGCGTCTCCGCCACCAAGGCCGACAACGTCACCACCGGACGCATCTATCAGGACATCCTGGCGCGCGAGCGGCGCGGGGATTACCTCGGCGCGACGGTGCAGGTGATCCCGCATGTGACTAACGCCATCAAGGAGTTCGTAACCGCCGGCAACGATGGCGTGGACTTCGTCCTCGTCGAAATCGGCGGCACGGTCGGCGACATCGAGGGGCTGCCCTTCTTCGAGGCCATCCGCCAGCTCGGCAACGAGCTGCCGCGCGGCGCCGCGATTTACATCCATCTGACGCTTCTGCCGTATATCCCGGCGGCGGGCGAACTGAAGACCAAGCCGACGCAGCATTCGGTGAAGGAGCTGCGCTCCATCGGCATTCAGCCCGACATCCTGCTTTGCCGCAGCGACCGCGAAATTCCGGTCGAGGAGCGGCGCAAGATCGCGCTGTTCTGCAATGTGCGCGCGTCGGCGGTGATCCAGGCGCTCGATGTCGCCAGCATCTACGACGTGCCGGTCGCCTATCATCGCCAGGGCTTGGACCGCGAAGTGCTGGACGCATTCGGCATCGAAGCGCCCGAGCCGGACCTCGCGCGCTGGCAAACCATCTCCTCCCGCATCGCCAGCCCGGACGGCGACGTCAATGTTGCGGTGGTGGGCAAATATACCGGCCTCAAGGACGCCTACAAATCGCTGATCGAGGCGCTGCAGCATGGCGGCATCGCCAACCGCGTGCGGGTCAACCTATCCTGGGTCGACTCGGGGACGCTGGAACACGGCGCCTCGGCGGATCAGTTCGAGAATGTGCACGGCATCCTGGTGCCCGGCGGCTTCGGCGAGCGCGGCGCGGAAGGCAAGGTCGAGGCCGTCCGCTTCGCCCGGACCCGTCGCGTGCCGTTCCTCGGCATCTGTTTCGGCATGCAGATGGCGGTGATCGAAACGGCGCGCCACGTCGCGGGCATCAACGGCGCCTCCTCCACCGAGTTCGGCGCAGCGGAAGCGCCGGTCGTCGGCCTGATGACCGAGTGGATGAAGGGCGAGGCGGTCGAGAAGCGGCGCGCGAACGGCGATCTCGGCGGCACGATGCGGCTTGGCGCCTACACCGCCTGTCTCGCGGAGGGCAGCCTGGTGGAGCGCATCTATGGCT
>JBNKDX010000065.1:0-9244 GCA_050288485.1 Rhodomicrobiaceae bacterium
CTCAAGGCGGCGGCGGTCAAGGCCCCGGGCTTCGGCGACCGGCGCAAGGCGATGCTCGAGGACGTCGCGGTGCTCACCGGCGGCAAGGTGATCACCGAGGACCTCGGCATCAAGCTCGAGAACGTCAATCTCCAGATGCTGGGCCGCGCCAAGCGGGTCAACATCGCCAAGGAGAACACGACGATCGTCGACGGCGCCGGCAAGAAGAAGGAGATCGAGGGCCGCATCGGCCAGATCAAGGAGCGCGACGAGGTCATCGGCAATCAGACCCGCGTCAAGGTGGTGAAAAACAAGATCGCGCCGCCCTTCAGGCAGATCGAGTTCGATATCATGTACGGCGAGGGCATCTCCAAGGAAGGCGAGATCATTGATCTGGGCGTCAAGGCCGGGGTGGTGGAGAAAGCCGGTTCCTGGTTCTCCTATGAAGGACAGCGCATCGGCCAGGGCCGCGAGAATGCCAAGGCCTTCCTGAAGCAGAACCCGCCGCTGGCCGAAGCCATCGAACGGACGATCCGGCAGAATGCCGGACTGGTTTCAAGCCGTATCATGGGCGAAGCCGAAGACGGCGCGGAGGGCGTGCCCCCGGACGATGACGACAGCGCCAAGCCGGGGAGGAAAGCCGGGCGCGGCCTTTAAGGCTCGCTTGCCCTTTCTGGGAGGCGGCGGAGGCAGGTCCCCGTCTCGGGATGTGCGGACGGTCACGCGACAGCGGGGAGGCGGAAAGAAGCGGCCTCCGCCGCTTTCAGTTTTCTACCAGCATCGTGTCCTTGCGCCACAATGCCGGACCGGTCGTGTGCACTGACGTTCCCGACGAGTCGACCGCCACGGTAACCGGCATGTCTTCGACAACGAATTCGTGGATCGCCTCCATGCCAAGTTTGGGGAAGGCGAGCACTTTCGCCGCCTTGATCGCCTTGGACACCAGATAGGCCGCACCCCCAACCGCGATCAGATAAGCCGCACCATGATTGCGGATGGACTCGATGGCCGCCGGACCGCGCTCGCCCTTGCCGATCATCACCAGCAGGCCGGTCTCAGCCAGCATCGTCTCGGTGAACTTATCCATGCGCGTCGAGGTCGTCGGCCCCGCAGGACCGGCCGCCTCGTCCCTCACCGCATCGACAGGGCCGACGTAATAGATCGCGCGCCCGCGCAGATCCACCGGCAGCGGCGTCCCCTCGCGCAACATTTGTGTCAGCCGCAGATGCGCGGCGTCGCGCCCGGTGAGCAGCCGCCCGCTGATGAGAAGCGTGTCCCCGGCCTTCCAGCCCGCCACCTCCTCGCGCGTCAGCGTATCCAGATCAACGCGACGCGACGCGCCCGCGATGCCCTCCAGCGCCACCTGCGGCCAGGCGTCGAGTGAGGGCGGCGTGATCGTCACCGGCCCCGACCCGTCGAGGACGAAATGCGCATGGCGGTCGGCGGCGCATTGCGGCACCAGCCCCACCGGCTTCGACGCCGCATGCACGGGATAAGTTTTGATCTTGACGTCGAGCACCGTCGTCTGGCCACCCAAGCCTTGCGCGCCGATCCCGAGCGCGTTGATCTTCTCGTAAAGCTCGACGCGCAGCTCCTCCAGCTTCGATGACGGCCCGCGCGCCAGCAGCTCCGGCATGTCGATGGGACTGAGCAGCGACATCTTGGCCAGGAGCATCGCCCGTTCCGGACTGCCGCCCACGCCCAGCCCGATGATCCCCGGCGGACACCAGCCCGCGCCGAGCGACTCGACCGTCTTCAGCACCCAGTCCACGATAGAATCACTGGGGTTGAGCGCCGCGAACCGCGCCTTGTTCTCCGACCCGCCACCCTTGGCCGCGACATGCACCTCGATCGTGTCACCCGCCACCAGATCGACATGAAGCAGTCCGGGCGTGTTGTCGCCGGTGTTCTTGCGCTCGAAAATCGGGTCGGCGAGCATGGAGGCACGCAATGGGTTCGCCTCCTCCAGCCACGCGATCCGCACGGCTTCACTCACGAGGTCCACGAGATCGCGCTGCGTGTCGATCCGCGCCCCCATCCCCACCTTCATGAAAATCTGAGCGGAGCCGGTATCCTGGCACATCGGCCGCTTGCCGAGCGCCGCCATGCGCGAATTGGCCAGGATCTGCCCGATCGCATTGCGGGCGGCCTCGCTCTGTTCGCGCTCATATGCCGTGGCGAGGTTGCGGATATAGTCCTCGGGATGAAAGTAGGAGATGAATTGAAGCGCGCTGGCAAGGCTGGCAATCAGATCGTCTTCACGGATGACGCGGCTCATTCGGCTCCCCCCCATATTGACATATGCTTCCCTCCGGCCCCTGCTTGAGGCGGACAGACTTGATGGACCACGGAAACGCGCTGGCGGCAACCCGAAATATCGCCGGGCGGCCAAGCCCGGTTGCCGCAGCAGCAACCGTTCCTGCCATCTTCGTTACAGCGACAAACTCCGCGCCGCGTCTTCCGCCGCTTTGCGTCTCGCCGTCTGTTCCTTCTCCAGCGCCTTGTCCTCAGCGGCGATGGCGTCGATACGGTCTTCCTGCGCTTTCAGCATTTCCAGATAGCGGCGCCCGAGATCTGTCCCCTTGCCCACGGCACGCAGGTTCTCCCGCAGGCGCTTCTGGTCGCTGGCGATGGTCTTGCGTTCCTCGTCCAGCTCATTGCGTCGCGCCTCGGCCTTGTTGATCGCGGCGACCAGCGCCGCAAGCTTTGCCACCGCCTCCTTCAGCGCGGGCGTCTCGTTCTCCAGCCCCCTGAGCGTGGTCAGCATCTCAGCCGGTTCGAGCGTGGCAAGACTGACCGTATCATGGTCGAGGCGCTCAAGCCGCAGGCTCGCTTTCGTGGTCTCGCCGCGCGGCGCCTTCACCGTGTAGCGCAGGCGCGCCGCCGTCTCCTCCACATCCTTCATACCGGGGGCGAGCGTCCAGCCGTGGTCGCGCGCTTCGTCGATGACGATTTCACGATCCTCATCGGCGGGCGGCGTGATCTCGTAGTCGATGTCATGGCGCGACTTGATGGTCAGCGTCAGCACACCGTTCACCGCCTTGCCGAGCCGCGACCGCCTCACGCCATTATCGGTGCGCCGGATATCGGTCTTGCTGTCGAGCGCGAAGGTGATGAATTTGGAGCTGTCCTTGGGCATCAGGGGCAACTGCGCGTCGCCCACGAAATTCACGACGCCGTCTTTCCCCTTGTCGAAAGCGGTGATGAGGCCGCCGGGCAGGGCCGAGGCGCCGTCATTCTTCAGGCGCACCGCGGCCAGCGGGTGACCTGCGCTCGTCTTGGGTTGGTAGAGCCAGGTGCGCGCAGCCGTTATCTCGCCGTCTACAAACGGCGCCATCATGGTGGAGCCGTTGGCGAGCGACACTTTCGCGGGAAAGCGGAACTGAACCTGCGTGGCGGCTTCTTCCGCCTCCGCAGCGACGCTCGCGCCTGCCAGTTCCTCGGGCTCAGCAGCGGGAGCCGCCTCCTCTGCCATGAATTCGCCTGCGCCCAGCCTGTCCTCAACACGCTTGCGCGGGAACGCTTTCATCTCCAGCCGCCGCGACGCACCCCTGCCGAGCGCCCTTTTCAGACGCGCGTCAAGGGTTTCGTCTCGCTCGGGTACGACGCGCGCCGCCACCGCCACCGGGATTTCCGGGCGGTCGCTATAGAACGCCGTATAGAGCTGCTGCTTCAGCGCCACCGGGTTGCCGGAGATCAGCGACAGGTCCACGTCCTTCCAGTCGCTCCCCGTGCGGTTCTCGATGATCCCCCAGCCCTGCAGGCGCGCCTTGCCGTCCTCCTGCGGCAGCACGAGGCGGTAAGCTGCCTTCCACACCGGCGCCGCCGCCACGTAAGAAAAACCTGCCGTGCGCTTGTCCTTGCCGCTGAGCATGATGGACAGAGTGCGGCGGTCCTTGGCGCGATTCCGGGCCAGACCGCTGAGCGCGCGCTCGATCTGCGCCTTGACCTCCGGATCGGCGAACCGCAGCGCGGTCAGATCCTCCAGCACCGCCTGAACGAGGCCCTTCTCCGTCATCAGGCTGATCCTGTGGCGCACGACCGTGCCCGCATTGTCCGGCAGCGCCCTGCGCTCCTCCTCGACGCGGAAAACGCGCCCCTTGGCCTCGACCGGACCTTCGATCTCGATTTCGGCGCCCACCAGCGCGTTCAGGAGCGCCTGCGGCGAGTTGAGCGCGTCAGGCGGAAAAGGCAGATCCCGGAACAGCTCGGCGAGCGGCGCTTTGCCCGGCAGGCTGACGCCGCCTATGGCGCCTTCGCGATCGAAAATCGTCAGACTTTTCAAAAGGTCGTCAACCTGATCGAGCCGCACCGGCAATTCGATCACCGTCCCCGGCGTGACTTCGCCCGAATGCGTGAACTGCGCGAGCCCCGCGGTCGAGAGCACGACACGCTTTAACGGCAGTTCGGCGGCCTGAAGGGGGGAGATGAGGAAAAGTGTGAAGGCTGCGGCGGCAATCCGTTTCATAACGACGGTTCCAATTCTCAAGCGAGGGCCAGTCTCGCAACGTCTTAACCAGGAAGTCTTTACAAAGCTCTCGTAAGGCAATGGCACTAATGCCCTGCGAATATGGCTAGCGGCAGGCGACGGACCAGCGCTCAGGCCTGCGGCGGCTGCCACTTCTCGCGCATGGTGACGAGTTCCTCCGCCGCCGAGGGGTGCAGCGCCATCGTGGCGTCGAAATCGGCCTTGCGCGCGCCCATGCGCAGGGGGATCGCCAGCACCTGGGCCATCTCCGCCGCGTCCGGTCCGAGGATGTGGCAGCCGAGCACGACGTCGGTCTCCGCATCCACGACGAGTTTCATCAGCATGCGCTCATTACGACCCGATAGCGTATACTTCATCGGCCGGAACGCGCTCTTGTAAATGTCGATCGCCGCGTGGCGGGCGCGCGCTTCGGCCTCAGTCAGCCCGACCGTCCCGATCTCCGGCTGCGAGAACACTGCGGTCGGCACGAAACGATGGTCCACCGGCGCGGGCTTGCCGCGGAAGACCGTGTCCACGAAACGCATGGCCTCGTCGATCGCCACCGGCGTCAGGCACATGCGGTTGGTCGCATCACCGACGGCATAAATATTGTCCATCGACGAGCGCGACCAGGCATCGACCACCACTTCGCCCGCCGCACCCAGCGCCACGCCGGCCTCGGCCAGCCCCATATCCGCCGTCAGCGGCCGCCGCCCGGTGGCATACATCACGGCATCGGCGCCGATCTCCGCACCGTCCTTGCAGATGACGAGCTTCGTCCCGGCGCGGTCCTCGACGGTCGCCACCTCGGTATTCAGCATCAGCCGGATGCCCTTCGCCTGGATCGCCTCGGCCACGCCCGCACGGAGATCGTCGTCGAAGCCGCGCAGGATCTGCGGCCCCCGGTAGATGAGCGTCACATCCACGCCCAGGCCGTTGAAGATCCCGGCGAATTCCAGCGCGATATAGCCGCCGCCCGCAATGACGATGCTCGCGGGCAGTTCGGCCAGATTGAACGCCTCGTTCGAGGTGACGACATGCTCCCGGCCCGGAAAATCGGGGATGAACGGGGTGGTGCCTGTGGCGATGAGGATGGTTTTCGCCGTCACGGTGCGGCCGTCCGCGGTGAGCCGCACGCGGTGCGCATCCTCCAGCACGGCGCGGCTCATGATCAGTTCGACGCCGCTGCGCTGCAAATTCGCCGCGTAGAGACCGCTGAGCCGCGTCACCTCGCACGCCGTGTTGTCGCGCAGGGCAGCCCAGTCAAAAACGGCGCCTTCCACGGTCCAGCCGAAGCCCTTGGCATCTTCGAACCCGGCGCCGAATTCGCTCGCATACACGAACAGCTTCTTCGGCACACAACCGCGGATGACACAGGTTCCGCCGACGCGATATTCCTCGGCGAGCGCCACCCGCGCGCCCGTCCCCGCCGCCATGCGCGCCGCCCGCACGCCGCCCGAACCGCCGCCGATGACGAATAGGTCGTAGTCGAACTGCATGGGTATCCTTCCTGATACTATGGGTTGTGCCACCGCCGGTTCCAATGCGCAATCCGGAATATCGTGGTCGGCCCGGTGCGCCGCAAGCTCGCTTGACCGACTCCAGCAGCCGGGGCGAGGTCAAGGCAGCGAAATTTCCAGGAGCCTGTTTTGAACGCGGCCAAGCCGGAATGGAGGATGGCGAAAGAAGAGGGGCGCAGCGAATTGCGCCCTGTCAGCGGGAAGCCGCATCCGCGCCGGACGGGCGCTGGCCGAGAGAGATGACAACCGACAAGGCAGGAAGACCCCCGCTGGCTCTCCTGCGCGCCCGGCGAATGCCGTGATAGAGGGTGCCTCAGTCCGCCTTCGGGATCACCGGCTTGACGAGGCTGGCGGGTTTGTGATGGGCGGGGGCCTGCTGCTTCCGCGGGCCCTCGTGCGAGGCGCCGCCTCCGCCGCCACCCTGACGCGCCCCGCGCCGGAACTGCGCTACACGCTCCTCGGTGAGCGCCTCGCTCTTCAGGCTCGGACGCCGCTTCTCGTTCGACAGATGCCGCCCGAAAACCGTCTGCTGAACGTCGAGCTGGCCCCGCAGCGCGGCTTCGGAAGCCGACGACACGGCATTATCGGGGATCTTCATCGCCCCGAGCGGGATCGTCTCCTGGCTCGCGCCCCCCTCGCCACCCGCCTTTTGCGGCTGCTCGACGGCGCTGCCGCCTTTGGCGACGATGACCGCTGCAGGGCGCAGCACGCGCTCGCCGATCATATAGCCCGCATGGATCACCTGGACGACGGTCTCGGCGGGGACATTCGGCACCTCCACCTTGGTCATGGCGTCGTGCAGATGCGGATTGAACGGTTCGCCGAGCGGGTCGAAGCGCGTCACCTGATAGCGCTCCAGCACCTTAAACAGCTCGCGCTCGGTCACTTCGACGCCTTCCACGATGCTGCGCAGAGCGGGGTTGGCCGTAGCGGCCTCTTTCGGCACCGCCTCGATGGCGCGGCGGATGTTGTCGCCGACGCCGACGATGTCGCGGGCGAATTCCGAGACGGCGTATTTCGAGAACTCGGCCTTGTCGCGGTCCGTACGGCGGCGGAGATTCTCCATCTCGGCGACCAGCCGCAGGTTCTTATCCTTCAGTTCGGAGTTCTCGGCCTCCAGAGACTGCATGTCGATGGCAGACTTCGCCGCCTCCTGCGCCATATCCGCGATTTGCGCAGCAAGTCCCTCCTGCGAGGCCGCTTCGCCGTCCGCCGCCTTGTCCGTGGTCTCCTTGGCGGCGTCGGCGGATTTGCGCTTTTCTTCTTCCATTGCGGTTTTGACCCTCTCTTGGAAGGCTCCGTGCCTGGAGCGCGTTCACTGCGGATATTGTCCAGAAGCAGAGAATAATCAAGTCAGCAGACGCCCCACGAGGCGCGCCGTGTAATCTACCATGGGGATAATACGGGCATAATTCAGACGCGTAGGCCCGATCACCCCCAAAACGCCGACTATTTTGTGTTCCGTGTCGCTGAACGGCGCAACGATGAGCGATGACCCGGACAACGAAAACAACTGATTCTCCGACCCGATGAAGATGCGCACGCCCTCGGCATGTTCCGTCAGGGTGAGAAGCTGCATAATGTCGCGCTTCGACTCAAGATCGTCGAACAGGTGACGGACGCGCTCCAGATCCTCGACGGCGTTCAGATCGTCCAGAAGCCGCGACTGGCCGCGGATGATGAGGCTCTTGCTGTCCGCCTTGCCGCCCGACCACTGCGCCAGGCCCGACTGCACCACCTTCGCCGTCAGTTCGTCGAGCTGCGCCTGTTTCGCCTTCAACTCTTCCTCGATGCGCCCGCGCGTCTCCGCGAGCGTCGCGCCCTTGAGCCGGGAGTTGAGATAATTCGTCGCCTCCGCCAGGGCGGACGGCGGCAGCCCCTCGGGCAGGTCGATGATGCGGTTCTCCACGCTCCCGCCCTCGCCGACGAGCACGATCAGCGCCCGATGCGCGTCCAGCGGCACGAATTCGATATGCTTGATGACCTGAATGAGCTTCTCCGTCAGCACCATGCCCGCGCAATGCGACAGCCCGGCCAGCATTTCGCCGGCTTCGGTCAGGAGGTCGTTCAGCCCGCGGGAACCGGCGATCTGCGCTTCGATCTGCTGGCGTTCCTTGGTGTCGAGGTCGCCCAGCTCCAGGAGCCCGTCCACGAACAGGCGTAGGCCGGACTGGGTCGGCAGGCGTCCGGCGCTGGTATGCGGCGCGTAGATGAGGCCGAGCGCTTCCAGATCGGCCATGACATTGCGCACGGAGGCGGGAGACAGCGTCATCGGCAGGCTGCGGCTCAGATTGCGCGAACCGACCGGTTCGCCCGTGGAGAGATAGGTCTCGACGATCTGGCGAAATACGGCGCGCGACCGTTCATTCAACTCGTTCACGCCGGTCAGGTCCCCGCGCGTGAGCACCGCGGAGGTCAGGTCTTTGCCAAGCTTAATTTCGCGCGCGCGCTGCACAGCCGATGGTTTCAAACGGTTAGCCAATGGTCCCAAACTCTAGCCCGATACACTCTACTCATACGAATCTAAGCGTGCCGCCGCGCCGCGTCAAATGCGGCTGAAGTGGCCGGCGCGCGAACAGCGGCCGGACGCCGCGGCGCAAGCCTAACCTGTTGTGCGAACTGGGGAATGACTGCACAGCTTCGGAGCGCGCTCGCTCCTTCTTCCCCCCTCCCGCGTCCTGTCCCATTCAGTCGCGCCGCCGGCCAGCCCCCTGCCCTCCCCCCTATTGATTCGCGAGGAGCCCCTGAGAGCGGGATGCGCCGCTGCCCCAGCCCGGCATCCGATAACCCGCGCATACGGATTGTCACGGATAGAGCCGCAGCTTCGCCCAGCCGTCGCAAGGACCGGCGCGGCGGAAGACCACGCGGTCATGCAGGCGGAACGGCCGGTCATGCCAGAATTCGATCTCCAGGGGCGTGAGCCGGAACCCCGACCAGTAGGGCGGGCGCGGCACTTCGCCGACGATGTACTGCGCCGCGTAGCGCGCCACGGCCTTTTCCAGCGCGTACCGCCCCTCCAAAGGGCGCGACTGCTGCGACGCCCACGCGCCGAGACGGCTGCCCCGCGGCCTGGAGGCGAAATAAGCGTCGGCCTCCGCGTCGCTCACCGGCTCGACGGCGCCGCGCACGCGAACCTGGCGCCGCAAACTCTTCCAGTGGAAGCACAGCGCCGCCTTGCCGCTCGCCAACAGCTCGCGCCCCTTGGTGCTTTCGAAATTGGTGTAGAAGACGAAGCCATCAGAGTCGGCGCCCTTTAACAGCACCATGCGCACGTTCG
>JBNKDX010000066.1:0-9079 GCA_050288485.1 Rhodomicrobiaceae bacterium
GTGCTCATTTCCGAGGCCAAATAATCAAGCATGTCGCCGACATCGACGTCGGCCATGTCGCCCAGCGAAACCACGTGGCTGAAGCCGACTTCATTGGACGCGGCCCAGTCCAGGATGGCGGCCGCAACGGCGCCGGACTGCGACAGGAAACCGAGATTGCCCTTCAGCGGCGGCAGATGCGCGAAACTGGCGTTCAGACCGAGATTCGGCACGAAGATGCCGAGACAGTTCGGCCCGATGATGCGCAGGAGGAACGGCTTGGCGGCATCGAGCATCTTCTGGCGCAGATTGTCGGCCTCCCCGATGCCGGCGGTGAGAACGACGGCGGCGCGCGTGCCCTTCATGCCGAGTTCGGTAATGATCCCGGGGACCGTCGGGGCCGGAGTCGCGATGACGGCCAGATCCGGCAACTCCGGCAGCGCCGCCACATTCGGGTAGCAGGCAACGCCGCCAAGCGTCGTGTGTTTTGGATTGACGAGCCACACCGGGCCCTGGAAGCCGTCGCGGAGGAGGTTCTGCATCAACCGGAACCCGACGGAATTCGGCTTCTCGCTCGCTCCGATGATCGCCACCGATTGCGGCCGGAACGCCGAGTCAAGATTGCGGATCGTCATACGGACTCCTTTCCGCCACGCAGGACGCTGTGCTGCGCACCGGCCGTGAATTGACCTTCATCAATGGCCGGTTGCCGCGAGCATGTTATGCAACGGCTATGAAGAATGGGTAACAGCGCCCCTATCCCAATCCGTCCCGTTACCAGATGATTTACGATCACGAGAACTCTGGAAGGGCAGTATCGCCTGAAGGTGATGTGAGCGGAGATCCAATCGCCATTCTGGAGAGCGATCAAGACGAATATCTGAAACTCTGCCATGCATTGGAGGAAATCGCCGACGCACTGCCCGGCAATGTCGATTTTGTAAAGGCCGAGGCCGCCGTACTGTTGCTGCGGGACGGCTTCGCCAGTCATGTTTCGGCCCAGGAGGAAGTGCTGTTCCCCGTTCTGCGGCGGCGTGCAGCGCCCGGCGACCACATAGATGTCCTTCTCGGTCAGGCCGAATACGAACATGCCGTTGACCAGGGGCTTGCGGTCGAAGTCTCCGAAGCGCTGGCCAGCCTGATCGAACAGCGCCACACCGCCAATCCGGAGATGGTGGGTTATCTTTTGCGGTGTTTTTTCGAGGGCTACCGGCGGCACGCGGCCTGGGAGCGGCACGTTATTTACGTCATCTGCCGCGAACGCCTCACGCAAGATGATTACGCCGAACTGGCCCTCCGCCTCGGGAGCGGCGCCCGGTTCACTTTCAGGCCTAGTACGCCCCGCATGAAATCCTGACCCGCTTGCTGCGAGCGTTCACAGGATTTCATGCGGGTCAAGCGTACTAGCAAGACATTGATTCTAGCACAGCTTCTCCGATGCAAGTTCGTAAATGCGCGTGCGGCAAACTGGGTACGAACTTGCTTCGGGCTGTACTAGCTTGTTGGGCTGACATGCGTCTGACGGCCGCAGCGGCGCCGCCCGGTATCATCCGAGTTCCTGCACCGAAATGACCTGAAATGCGCGCAGCCGGTCGTCCTGGTCGCGGATCGACACATATTCGCCGGGCCGGAAGGCATGCGAGCCGAACCGGTAGCCCGATTCATCGTCATCCGCGTCGCCGAGGATGTCGTAGTGAAAGGCCCAGAAGCCGCCGGGCTTCCTCACCAGATGCCCGACCTCGTCTTCCTCGCCCTCCCAGAAGCGGACGACGTGGCACTGCTGGCGCACTTTCTTCCACGCCTCGGCGTCGATATGGCCGTCCGCGTCCAGCGGCGCCACGAACTCGTAACCATGGCGGCTGCTGCCTTCGGGGAAATCGTGGTCACGGGCGAGTTCGAGGCGAATTCTCTTCATTGCCGGGTCTCCCAAAGCATGCCGCTGACCTTAATGCGCCAGCAGAACGGGCACTTCCACCGAACCGAGGACATGGCGCGTCACGCCGCCGAGCACCATCTCCAGAAGGCGCGGACGGCCGAAGCAGCCCATCACCAGAAGATCGCTGCGGCTCTCGGTGAGATCGGTCATCAGGGCCTCGGCGGGCGACGACGCCCCCTCCACCGCAACGCTCTTCACCTTGATGTCGTGACGGGTCAGCGTCTGCGGCATGTGATCGCCGGGACCGAGCGCGCCGCTCGCAGCGCCATTGATCGCAACGAGGCGCACGCTTTCCGCCGTTCTCAGCAGCGGCAGCGCTTCGAACACCGCGCGGCTGCTCTCGCGCGTGCGGTTCCATGCCACGGTTATGTGTCTGCCGATGCTCGCATATCTGCCCCCGGAGGGGATCAGAAGAACCGGCCGCGCCGTGTCCATCGCCAGATGGACGGGCAGATCGTACCAGTTGCCGAGCCTGTGCCGGCCGTCGCCGCCGCCAGCAACGATGAGATCGGCGCTGAGCCCTTGCGCGACCATGTCCGCCACGCCCTGCGCCTCGGGCAGTTCCCTGTGCCGCCATTCGAATGACAGCCTGCGCGGCACGGCGACCTTCTCGAAAGTCTGCCGTATGGCCTCGGCCCGCTGCAGAGGATGCTCTTTCAGTCCTGGCGCGGTCTCCGGCTCCGCAGACTCCTCCGCCTCCGCGGGCTCCACCTGCCGCGAATTGTGGACGCCAATGAGATGCGCGCCGAACCGTTCGGCCAGATGGGCTCCCGCTTCGGTGAGCACTTCAGCCGATCTGATGGAGGTCAGGCAGGTGAGGATCGTTTTGTACATCGTCCCGGCTCCATTGGCTTTGCCGCAGGGTAGCGGGCAAAGCTGGCTGGAGCCTTAACGCCCACCGGGAACGTCAGTCGAAGCTCGTGTGGATGCGGCCGTTGGCGGCCTCCTCCAGGCATGCGATATCGGGGATGAATATTTCGCGGTTGCTGACCAGCCCGATGATCCGCCGCGACTTCAGCCGCGTGATCTGGCGGCTGACGGTTTCGATCGTGAGGCCGAGGCAGTCGGCGATGTCGGAGCGGGCAAGCGGCAGCTCGAACTGCACCGAGCCGTCGGCTGCAGGCGACGCGGCGCGCCGCGCGATCATCATCAGGAAGCTGGCGACGCGCTCTTCCGCGCTCTTGCGCCCCAGGAGCAGCATCCATTCCTGGCAGGAGTCCAACTCGTTGAGCGCCAGCTTCAACAGGCAATGGCCAACCGGCGGGCATTCGGCGAGCAGTTTCTCGAACGCCGGGCGCGGAAAGTAACAAAGCTCGACGTCGGTTGCCGCCTCGGCATAATACTTGTTCTCGTTACGAAAAGCCCGCCCCAGGAAATCGCTCGGAAACACAAGCCCGACGATATGCTGGCGGCCGTCGGCCAGCGTCTTCGTAAGCTTCACGACCCCGCTGACAATAACTCCGAAAAACTCGGCATGCGCGCCTTCCGCAAGGATCATCTGCCCCACGGCAAAGCTGCGCCGGTGGGAGATGCGGCTGAGCTTGTCGATCCCGCGCCCGGGGAGAGCGCCGCAGACGCCTTCGCCCCTGACAGCACATGCTTCACACGACGAAAGCGCGGTGGCGATGTCGTGGCCGTTGCCGAGAGTGATGTCAAAAGGAGGCAATTTCACGGTTTGACTTATATCAAGATCAGGACGGACGGTGTACTATACCCCCGCAGGGTGGCAAGCTCCATTGGCGGAATTGTCACGCCAGAATAAGCATGCTCGGTGGGAAGGCTCAGGGAACGGGAAATGGCGACATCTTCGCAGGACAGTATCGTATTGCAGGCGCCGGTCAACGGGGAAAGCCTGCAGACGTTGCAGATCAGGATAAACCGCATCGACCTCGAAGCGCCGTGGCGGTGGCTGGGCGCCGGGTGGGCCGACATGAAACGCATGCCAGCGGTCAGCCTGGCCTATGGCGTGGCTTTCGCCGTTCTGGCCGTGGCCATGTTCTACGGGCTGGCGCTGTCGGGCTGGCAGGCGCTGATATTGCCGATGGCGGGCGGCTTCCTCCTGGTCGGCCCTGTGCTGGCCGCTGGCCTTTACGAAGGAAGCCGCAGACTGCAGGCCGGCGAGAGTTCAGGCGCCATGGATGTCATTCTCGCCGGACGCCACGCGCGGGGACCGCTCGCGCTGCTGGGGCTGGTCCTTCTCCTCATTTTTCTCGCCTGGGTGGAGACGGCTTTCCTTCTCCTCATGCTGTATTCCGGCGAAAACGCTTTCCCGCTGCTCTCAGGGCTCGTCGAGCAGATGCTGCTGACGCAACGGGGAGTGGCGATTCTGGCCGTGGGCACGATCGAGGGGGCGGCGCTGGCGGCGCTGGTGTTCACCATCAGCGCGATTTCCGCTCCGATGCTCATGGCCAAGCCGGTGGGCATCGCCACCGGCATTTACGCCAGCACCCGTGCGGTCACGCTCAATTTCTGGCCGATGGCGCTGTGGGCGGCGCTGATCGCCGCAATCATGCTGGCGGGAATCGCCACGCTCTTCATCGGGCTGATCGTCGCCTTCCCGCTCATCGGGCATGCGACGTGGCACGCCTACCGCGAGATCATCGCCGAGGGCTGACAACAGGGGGGCTGGCCGCCAGCAGCGGCGTCAGCCTTTCCCGTCACCCTTCGGCTCGGGCTTCGTCTCCTCCGTGTCCGCTTCCTTCGGCGGGGGGGCGGGCTCCTCGCGATCATCCTCCAGAATGCGGTAAGCGGCGCCTTCCAGGTCCTCGAACTGCCCGGAACGCAGCGCCCACATGAACGCGATGAGTCCGAGCAGGCCGAGAAGCAGCGCAATCGGGATCAGCCACGCTAACGCGGTCATTACGGCCCCTTTCGTGTCGCTGCGCCCCTTGCGGACAGACCCAGTTTCATCCCGCGCAGACGCAGCGCATTGGCCGTCACGAAAATGGACGACGTGGACATCGCTATTGCGGCATGCAGGGGGGTCACGATCCCGGCCGCCGCAATCGGGATGAATATTATATTATAAAGCCCTGCTATTGCAAAATTCTCAAACGCCATGCGCTGCGCGCGGCGTGCGGTCGCCAGCAGGTCCGTCAGCGGCCCGAGATTGCCGCCCTGGAAAATCGCGTCGGAGGCGATCTGGCTGATATCGGCCGCAGAGGACGGCGACAGCGAAGCGTGGGCCGCTGCGAGCGCGGGAGCGTCGTTAAGCCCGTCGCCCACCATGAGCGCCTTGCGCCCCTCCGCCTTGAGCTGATCCAGCCGTGCGATCTTGTCCTGCGGTTTGCAGCGCGCCCGCCATTTGGCGATGCCGAGTTCGCGGGCGACGGCCTCCACCGGTTCGACGCGGTCGCCCGACATGAGTTCGATCTCGTAGCCTGCGGCCATCAGCGCCTTCAGCGTCGCCGCGGCGTCGGGTCTGAGCGTGTCCGCCAGCCGGAACCCGACCGGTTCGCGGCCCGGACGCACGTACCAGAGCGAGGCATCGCCCGCGTTGTTCCCGGTGACGCCGCACCACTCGGCCGAACCCAGGCGCTCCTCTCCCCCCGCCGTGACGGCCAACAGCCCCGCCCCCGGCGTCTCGGTGACGCCCTCGGTGCNAGCAACGGCCGTCAGTCCGGCCCGGGCTTTCGCGGCTGCGACCACGGCTGCGGCGAAGGGGTGGCGGCTCGCCACCGCCAGACCCGCAGCGGCCTGCAGCGTTTCCGGAGCGATTTCATGGGCGTTGAGCACCGAAGGCTGGCCGTAAGTGAGCGTGCCGGTCTTGTCGAATACGATCGTGTCCACCTCGGACATGCGCTCCAGGCCGTCGGCGGCTTTCAGCAGCACGCCTTTCCCGAACAGACGGCTCGACGCCGCCACCTGTACCGCCGGAACGGCGAGCGCCAGGGCGCAGGGGCATGTGATGATGAGAACGGCGATGGCCGTGGTAAGCGCTGTTTCCCACCCGACCCCCAGCGCCAGCCAGCCCAGAAACGTAACCCCCGCCAGAATATGGACGGCAGGCGCGTAAATCTGCGACGCCCGGTCGGCAAGACGGACATAGCGTCCGCGCGCCTGCTCCGCGGTTTCCATCAGGCGGGTCAGCTCGGCGAGGACGGTGTCGGACTCAGCCTTGGTGGCCGTGAACTCCACGGGTGCGCCGAGATTGACCGTACCCGCGTACACTTCGTCACCGGCCGCAATGGCGCGCGGCAGGCTTTCGCCGGTCAGCAGGCTTTCGTCGGCCTCGGACTTTCCAGCCACCAGCGCGCCGTCGGCGGGGAAGCGCTCGCCCGAGGCCACCGCGATCCTGAGGCCCGGCACCAGGGCGCTGGCGGCCATGCGATGCGCCGAGCCGTCCGGCTGGATCACGGTCGCCCATTGCGCGCGCATCTTGAGGAGGTTCTGCGCCGCCCCCTTGGCTCGCGAACGCATGCGCTGATCGAGAAAACGGCCGACCAGCAGGAAGAAGAGGAGCGAAGTGGCGGCGTCGAAATAGACCTGATCCGAGCGCTGCATAGTTTGAAAAAGGCTCATGCCGGTCGAGAGCAGGATGGCCAGCGAAATCGGCACATCCATGTTCATCCGGAAGACACGCAGAGCGGTCCAGGCCGAGCGGAAGAAGGGCTGTCCGGCATAGGCCACCGCGGGGACGGCGATGATCGCGGAGACCCAGTGGAACATCGTCCGCGTGTCCGGGTCCATGCTGCCCTCGCCCGACCAGACCGAGATCGAGAACAGCATGATGTTCATGGCGGCGAAGCCCGCCACCGCGAGGCAGCTCAGGAAGAAGATATTGAGCTTATCGTCCTCCGCAGTGTCGGCGGCGACGAGTTCGGCGGCCTTGTACCCGGCGTTGTCAAGTACGGTAATGAGCTGATCGACGCCGGTCCGCGAAGGGTCGTAATTTATGGCCACGCGCTTGGCGGTCAGATGCCCGCGCGCCATGGTGACGCCGGGCGCCTTGGCCAGCGTGCGCTCGATCTTGCCCATGCAGCCGCCGCAATTCATGTTCGCGACGGTAAGGACGCAAGACTGGGGAGAGTTATCGACTGCTTTTCCGGCGGAAGAGGCGGGAGAGAGGTCGCTCGCTATTGCTTCGGCTTGAGCCATAGACGTTCCTTGATGCGGTAGACGGGCTGTGCGTCCGGCGCGCGCGTTCTCATCGCCGCCAGGGCGACGATCCAGCTCCCGCCGTTCTGAACGCCGGGTGACGCCGTGTACACGCCGGGCTTGTTTTCGGTGAAGGTGAGTTGGTGCGTGAAGCGGTTCGAAGCCGGGCGGCCTATCTCGCCCTTGAGGCTGAGGCCGGCGATCGGGCTGCCGGCCTCGCCGTTGAAGGTCACCTGGACGATTCCGGCCTCGCTCAACTCGACCTTATGCGACCAGTGCAGCGCCGCCTGCGCCTTGGCTGCGGCGATATGCTCGTTATAGCGCAGCCCCTGCGAATAGGCGCCGGATTCACGGCCGTTGAAGGTCGAGATCGCTTCGTAGGCCATGTAGCCGTTGACCGCAAAGGTCACGCCGAAAAAGCCCAACAGAATGAAAAGGACGCGCCTTCCGGTCAGTTCTTTCATGGTCGCTGCACTCACTGGTTTGGCCCCCTGAAGTTAGTCTGGCGCCGTGTCTCTGTCGAGTCGTTCAGGTCACGCACGATGAACGTCAGTTTCGTCTGGCCGCCATCCAGCTTGGTGCCGTGCGGCGCTAGGACGAATAGCTTGACCGGCTTGGGAAGGCTCGGCGTCGCCTTGGTCCTGATTTCGTCGGAGGGCGGCTGCCCAGCGGTCAGCAGGTGCGCCCCGGGAATCCCCTCGATCCTGATGCTGAACGGCCGCGTGTCATGCAGTTTGTTGATGATGCGCACCGTGTAGCCATTGCGGATGCTGCCGTCGGAAAGCTGCACGAACAGCGGATTGCGGTCGGCGACGACGTTGACGTCGAGGACGGTCTTGCGGCTGAAGGCGAAGACCATGGCCGCCGTGACGAGCGCCAGCATGCCCGCATAGAGCAGCGTGCGCGGCCGGATGATGCGGATCGGCACGCGGTCGCCATGGCTTTCCGCCTCGAGATTGCGATAGCTGTCATAGGCGATCAGTTTCCGCGGCCGTCCGACCTGATCCATGATCTGGTCGCAGGCGTCGATGCACAGCGAGCACTGAATACATTCGAGCTGCGGCCCGTTGCGGATGTCGATGCCCATCGGGCAAACGGCAATGCACTGATTGCAGTCGATACAGTCGCCGCGCCCCTCCCAGGTCTGGCCTTTCTTGTGCTTGCCGCGCGGCTCGCCGCGGAAGCCGCGATAGGTGACGAGGAGCGAGTCCGCGTCGAACATCGCGCCCTGAATGCGCGGCCACGGGCACATATAGATGCAGACCTGCTCGCGGGCGAGGCCGCCGAGCACGTAGGTGAAGCCTGCGAAAATCGCCACGAAAATGTAGGCGATCGTAGGCGCGCTGTTGGTGAGGAACTCGCTGGCGAGCGTCGGCGCGTCGCGGAAATAGAAGACCGCAGCGCCGCCCGTGGCCACACTGATGAGCAGCCAGGAAATATGCGTGGCGGCGACCTTCCAGATCTTCTCGAAATTCCAGCGTTGCCTGTCGAGGCGGATGCGGGCGTTACGGTCGCCCTGCCAGAGATGCTCGACCGCGATCATGAGATCGGTCCACACGGTCTGCGGGCAGGCGTAACCGCACCAGATGCGGCCGAACATGGCGGTAACCATGAACAGGGCGAGCGCGCTGATGATCAGAATTCCGGTGATGTAGTAAAGTTCCTGCGCCCAGATTTCGACGCCGAACATGTAAAGCCGCTGATGGGCGAAATCGAGCAGGAACGCCTGATCGGGAAGACTCGGCCCGCGATCCCAGCGTATCCACGGCAGTATATAATAAATACCCAGCGTAATGATCAGCACCAGCCACTTGAGATTACGGAACGTGCCTTTGGCGCGCTTCGCCTGGATGTGCTCGTGCTTCTTGTAAAGCGACTGCCTGCCTTTGGTCGCAACGGCTTCCGCGTCGGACCGCGGGATGCCTGGAGCAGCCTCGTCTGTAACCTTGTCTGGTGTCTCGAGGGTCGTCATGATCGGGTTCCGGCTTCTCTACTTTGGGAGGGCCCTGTCCTAATTCCGGAAAGTAGCTCTCCACTTTTTAGGCGGACGCCCGCCTGAACTCGGGA
>JBNKDX010000067.1:0-9059 GCA_050288485.1 Rhodomicrobiaceae bacterium
CGGACGCCAGCACCTGATCAAATTCCGCAACCGTGGTAACGCGGCGCGTGACCTTGAAATAGCGGGTGTTTTCCAGGGCCGCGACAATGGAGCGGGCGGCGTCGCTCGTTTCCTGCATGAGCACGGCCATGGGGAGATCGCGCGGCGTGGTGTTGATCGCATAGCCGAACAGCAGAAGCTGAACGAGCGGAATCATGATCATCGTCGCCAGCGTCATCCGGTCGCGCCGCAGCTGGATGAATTCCTTGATCATCATGGAATTGACCCGGCTCAACAGGCCGCGCAGCCTGGCAGGCTCCCCTGTTCTCATGGCTGCTCGCTCCCCCTGCGGCTCATGAGCCCGATGAATACGTCTTCAAGTGTGGGCTCGGATGCAGTCCACACGAAGCGCCCATCCTGGCGATAGGGCGCGAGAGCGGCCTTGAACGCAACTGCATCGCGCCCCGATACGTGCAGGCTGGCGCCGAACGGCGCCACCATATCGACGCCGGGCTCCTTCTCGATCTTCGCGGCAAGGCGGGCAAGGTCCGGGCCGGAGACGGTGTAAGTCGTCAGCCCTGCGCCGTTCACGACCTCATCGACGGTCCCTCGCACCAGGATCCGCCCGTCGGCGATGTAGGCGATCTCGTGACAGCGCTCCGCTTCGTCCATGTAATGGGTGGACACCAGTACGGTGAGGCCTTCAGCGGCGAGCTGATGGATTTCGGCCCAGAATTCGCGGCGGGCTTTGGGATCAACGCCCGCGGTCGGCTCATCGAGCAGCAGGAGGCGCGGCCCGGGCAGCGTGCAGGCTCCGAGCGACAGGCGCTGTTTCCAGCCTCCCGACAGCGCCCCAGCCAGTTGTTCCTCGCGGCCCGTCAGCCCGAGCCGCGCGATCATGGCGCGCACCGCTTCGCGCCCGTCGGGGATGCCGTAGATGCGGGCGACGAATTCGAGATTCTCGCGTACCGACAGATCCTTATAGAGGCTGAAATGCTGCGTCATGTAGCCGACATGCCGCTTGATCTTCACAGCTTCGGTGCGGATGTCGTAACCGAGGCAGGTGCCGCGCCCCTCGTCGGGCGTGAGCAGCCCGCAAAGCATGCGGATGGTGGTGGTCTTGCCGGAACCGTTGGGGCCGAGAAAGCCGTAAATGGAGCCGCGCCTGACCTTCATGGACAGGTCGCGGACCACGGGCCGGCCGCCGAAGCGCTTGGTCAGCCCCGAGGCTTCGATGGCGAATTCGGCGGCGCCGGTCATTTCGCGCCACCGACATCAGCCAGGACGACGCTCACCGGCTGCCCCGCGCGCAGATTTTCCGGATGTTCAGGGCGCGCTTCGATGAGGAACACGAGCTTCGAGCGCTCCTCCAGGCTGTAGATGACTGGCGGTGTGTACTCGGCGGCATCGGCGATGAAGGTGACGCGCGCGGTTCCGGCGTCGGCGCAGCCGTCGCATTTGAGCGTCACGATCTGCCCGTGGCGAATTGTGGGGAGTGCCGCCTGGGGAACGTAGAACCGAATCTTGATGTTCTCCGGCGGCAGAATGGACACGACGGGCCGCCCGGCCGCGACCATCTCGCCGGGGCGGAAGTAGACGCGCTGCACGCTGCCTTTCGCGGCGCTCGCCACCTGACGCCGCGCGAGCCTCGTCTCGGACGCGTTGAGGCGCGCCTCGGCCTCCCGCAGCGCGGCCTGGGCGTTGTCGTAGATCATCTGTGAACCGGCGCTGGTCTTCAGCAGCTTTTCCGCGCGCTGAAATGCTTGCCGCGCATTGGTGAGCGTGGCCTCGGCCTGCTTCAAGTCAGCCTGCTGGAGATCGTTGTCGACCGTGAACAGCGTCTGCCCCGGCGCAACGACGTCCCCCTCGCGGACGGCAAGCGTCTGCACGCGTCCGGCCTCGTCCGGGCCCACGAACACGAAATCGGCTTCGGCCCAACCCTGGTACTCTGTTTTTCCCGAGTTCTCGCACGACACCGTCGCCAACGCCGCAATGGCGATGGCAAGCCAAAACGCGGCCCGGTACACCATGATGCCCCCATTTTCGCCCTGCCGGGGACAGAACATGCTCCCCCAAGCTGTCAACATATTGACGCCAACCAGCCCTGTGCCCTTCGATATGCAGGTCCGGTTCGGCGCATTGACCGTTCCGAAAGCAACCAGAAACTGCGACCACGGATCATCAATGAGCCGCCAATCTGGTTCCCGCCGAACCGAGCGGGATGCAAGCTGCCGGATCACGATGCCGCTGGCGGGAGGTTGGATTACCGCACGGAAACACAGGTCATCGTGGCGCGGTTCCACCGGGATTCTCGGGCCGCCAGGCTGGCGGTGTGATGCCCATTGAAACATAAACGCTCATCAACTCGTCCACGCCACCCTCGGCCATCTCCACCCGGACTGCGGGCAACACGCGACGCGTTCCCGGAAAGCGGGATCGGCAAATCTCCTGCGGGGTATACCAGCGGCGTCCCGGTGGCCGATACCGGCGTTCACTGCAGAACGGAAAAATCGATCCTGTCACCGGCTTCGATGCCGAGGCGCTCCGCGCTGCCTGCGTTCAACTCGATCACCGCGCGCGCCTGTCCTCCGGAACTGATGACCCGTTCCGACAGCGGCTCCGTATGCTGCTCGACGCGCAGCACCGTTCCATCATGCTTCAGGAACACCATGTCGAGCGGGATGTAGGTATTCTTCATCCACATAGTGATTTCCTGATCCTCCGGATAGATGAAGATCATCCCCTCATTGGCGCCGAGCGACCGCCGGAACATCAGTCCGGTCATGTGCTCTTCCTTGGACACCGCGACTTCCACCAAAAGAGTATGGTGCCCGCTTGCGTTGTCGACGGTGAGGGGCTTCTTATCGAGCGCCAACGGGTTCGTTGAGGTCAATGCACTCACGACAAAATAAAGCAGGGCAGCAAACGCCGCCCTGCGGATCTTTTGAACGGACACAACCCCGTACACGTCAGTGAGACGATGGGAAGGTTGAGCTAGCGCCATCGGGCCGCAATTCCGCGGCCATCAGGCCCTTGGCGCCGCGTCCGAACCGGACGAGGACGGTCTGGCCCGGGCGGAGTTCCGCGAAACCGAAGCGCCGCAGTGTTTCCATGTGCACGAAGATATCCTCCGTGCCTTCTCCGCGGGTTACGAACCCGAACCCCTTGAGGCGGTTGAACCACTTCACCACGGCGCGCTGCCAGTCGCTTTCCGCGGTGACTGTGACATGGGTGCGCTGCGGCAGCTGGGAAGGATGGATCGCAGTGCTTTCATCCATACCCAGCACACGGAAGGCCTGTAATCCACGATCGCGCGTGAGCACTTCGCAGACCACTCTGGCGCCTTCATAGGCGGTCTGATAACCGTCACGGCGTAACACCGTCACATGCAGGAGAACATCCGGCATGCCGTTATCAGGGACTATGAAGCCGTAGCCCTTCGACGCGTCGAACCATTTGATCTGACCAGCAACGACGACGACGTCGACGCCGACTTGTTCGTGTTCGGATGGTTCTCCGAACGATGAGACAACTGGAGGTAATTTATCCCCCATATCGTAATCCCCCGCTTTTACTTAACTGTTGTACCTATCTGCTCCGCCACGACTACCGCCTCAGTCCAGCTTCGCAAATCGTTAGACGAACATACCATTCGCCTGGGTGCAGGCCAGTGAAATTTCAACGATGTTGGATAAGTCTTCGCCAAGGATGGGGACACCGTTCGCCGAACGCGACTGCCATCCTCTGGTAAGTTACTGTTCTACATCGCCTTTTACCCTCAGCCCCTTCATCGCGGCGAGGGCGTCTCTACCGCTGATGATACCTGACGCCGTGGCACCCCTCGCAACCTCCGCGCGCGACCGTGAAACGCATTTCCCGCGAATCACTTCCCGCCGCGCGGAACAGCTTTGCTTGTTCGCTGCTTTCAGGTCGCCCGGCCACGAATGGTTAATTATTTCGGCCCGATGAGGCGGAAATGTGTTCGCAACGAGCTTTCCACGGATTAAGTCCGTGCGGTGTGGAGTGTCGGCGGAGGCCGTCGAACGGACGGAGCCGCCCGTCTCACAGCGCAAATTCCGCCACCACCGCGGCGTGATATGAGCCGGCGTGCGTCGCCCGCCTGCCATAGCCGACGGCTTCGTCGGCGATCGCCTCGTTGTGCGCCTCGATGGACTGGAAACGCCCGAACAGGGCGTGGCTCGCCAGCATGTGGTCCAGCATCTGCGGGCGGCCATGATGCAGCACGCTCCACCGCCGTCCCGGATCGATCGCCCGGTCGAGCACCACGAGCGACTGATAGCCGAGCGCGCCGTTGCCGGTGTCCTCCTCCGCGCCGATGACGATCTGGATCGGGGTTTCGTGCTCCTCGGCGTTGAAATCCCCAGCTACGGCGACGAGCCGGTTCTCGCTCTCGTCAACAAGCCGGTCGAGGAGAAGGCGCAGCTCGAACGCCTGCCCGCAGCGCTTGATCGCCGACAGATAGTAGCCTTCCGCCCAGCCCGCCACGCTCTTCCAAAGGAATGCGCTCAGCTTCTGGCCGGGAATGGGGCTGGCGAGCGGCGCGCGCAGATGCACGTTGATGACCGTGACCCGCGCCTCCCCCACGGCGTGCTCCGTCACCAGGAGCGGGCGGTCGAACAGCACCGGTTCGGCTTCGTCTTCCGGCGGCTCCGCGGTCACGCGCCGCGCCTGCGCCGCCGGTACGTAGGTATGGCGGATTTCGGAGCTGCCCTCGATGGGATAGCGCGACAGCGTCACGAGGTTGTGAACGTCGGCGGCGCCAGCGCCGCTGACGGCTGTCGTGGCGGCGCGGTGAAAAGAGGCGTAGCGCGTGCCTTCGAGCAGCATATTCAGCGCGACAAGCGCGCGTTCGGGCTGCCCCGCAACATGCTGGCCGTTGACCTCCTGCAGGCACAGAATGTCGGCTTCAAGCCGTTCCAGGGCGGGACGGAGCACCTTCGCCCGTACGTCGAGCGGCAGGAGCGCGTGCGGCGGCAGATCGAGATTTTCGAGATTGAACGTCGCCAGCCGCATTCCTGGCTCCCTTTCCCGGCCCTCCGCGCAAGCACGCGGCGAGCATGTTGATGCCTTTCTCTATAATAGCGCCTCTTTCAAAATTTCGAGTGGGTAAACCCGCGCCTGTTCGGCCCTCCGCGCGGTTTTCGCCGGCATTCGCGAAACGGGCCTCCCTCAGTGTTTCAGCGCGGCGAGATATTTCCCAGCGCTCGCTTCGCCCAGATCCTGGGCGCGCCGGTACCACAGCCGGGCGGTTTCCACGTCCGGCTTCATGATTCCGGCGACGAAAATGTCCTTGAGAACGCCGGGATCGTAGGACTTGCCCATGGCCAGCGCGCCCTTGGCGCTGCCGTGAGCGGCCAGATCTTCGAACAGAAGCCGCGCGGACGCCACGTCGCCGAGGCGCATATAACGCTCGCCGCGCTTCAGCATGTCCGCCTCCTGCGCGGGAGTGAAGATCTCCAGCTCCTTCCGGGATGCGGGCGCGGGGCCGGGATCATCGGCGCGGGGAGCGGCCGTGGACGTCTGCCCGCCGCGGCTCGCCTGGCTTGCGTCTGGGCCGCGGCCCGCTCCGGTTTTCACATTGACCAGCGAACGTCCCACGGGCGGCTCGCCGCTGCCCTTGAAGAAGAGGAATTCGAGAATGAAACCGGCGTCGAGATGGGCGGGCGTGACGAGTTCGGCGCGGGGCAGATCTTTCGTGGCGATGAGCCAGGTCTCTTTCGCACGGAACCCGGCCGTGAAGCTGACGCTCTTGGGCACGCCGCGAACCATGACGAATCGCGCGCCCGCCGCGCTGCCCGGGGGAGCCTTGAGGGTCAGCGGCAGCGGCTTGCCGGGCGTGGCGACCATGTTCTGAATGGGAAGCGTGTCCGTCGCAGCCACGCCCGCATCCGGGACGGCGGCGCCGAACGACGCCATCGCAAGCGCGAAGACAACAAGCACCCTTTTCATGGCAATATCCTTGGCTGATTGGATGAGCCTGATATCCGCAACTCAAATATCAATCCGGTTTATTGCGGATGTCCGGCAGGCGTTCGTCAGAATAGAGATGACCATTCGCGAGATTGTAGCCGATTCAACCGTGAAATCGCCAGAATGAAGCTGCCGCCTGATGGCGCGCCGCCCGTCATTGCTGTTGTTGTTTCTTGTTCTTATTCCACCATTGCACGAACTTGGTGTACAGCGCATTCCGCTGTTCCCGCGTCGAGGCGCGCCCGGTGAGCTTGGCCTGTTCATCCATGTACCGCTGGAATGCGGCCCTCATCCTGGCGTCCCTGGTTCCCGCTGCGGCGGCCTGGAGCTGCATCTTCTTGCGCTCCGCGTCCAGCCACGCTTGCGCGGCGGGGAACCGCGTCCAACCGGGCACCTCGGCGGCGAGGTTGACGTCAGCCCACTTGGGATGCCGCGGCGGTTTGTGCAACTCGTTCACATTGTCGAAGAAGAGTTCCACGAATTTTTTGACCCGCTGATAGCGCGGCGAGCCGGGCGGCCAGGCGTAGACCGCGAGCAGCGACGCCGTTGCGATGGTCGGCACATCCTCGCCGGGAGGGATCATGGCGGGGTAGTCCCGGGCGCGCAGCCTTGCCGGCAGGTAGGACGCCCGCACCTCGGCGAAGTCGCTGTTGGGCAGGCTCCCCTCGTCGATGGGCAGGAAATGCAGGCCGTCTTCGGGTTTGATCTTCTCGAAACCGGGCAGGGGCGGGCTGGCGACGCGGGCGGCCGCAGCGATATCGCCCGTCAGCACCTTCTGCAGCGCCAGTTCGGCATCGTCATGCACGATCTCGACGTCGATCTTGAGCGCGCGGAAAAGGTGGTGACACAACAGAGCCGCGGTGCTGTCCGGCTTGAGACAGCTTATCTTCTTGCCCCTAAGATCTTCGAGACTTCCGACATTCTTCCTGGCGTATATATGTAGCTCGATGTTCGATATCTTGGTGATATAGTTGATTTGCCTTTCGATATTGCCGTACCGGGCCGAATTCTTCTTCTTGAGGTGGGTGAGTATCTCCTGATCGACGATCGCCATATCCATGCCTTTGAGGTAAAGCATGTCGTTGACGTTCTGCCCGGAGCCTTTTCCCAGCACGGGAATTACGCGCAGATCGTTGCCCGGGACAGCCTCCACCACATTGCTGATGTCTTCGGCAAGCTGGGTATCGCCCGTCAGCCGCCCGGATCCGATGATGGTCACGACGTTCTCGTTCGCCTTGCGCCGGGCCTCCTCATAGGCCGTGACGGCGGCGTTGTTGGCGGCGTTTGCAGCGGCGGGCGGCCGCGGCTTGCGTTGCGCGGACTGATCTGCGGGCTCGCCCGTCAGTACTTCGAGAAGGTTCTGCGCTCCGGCCGGGACGGAAACGGAAGTCTGCAGAAAGAACGATACCCCGATGAAGAGAATGAAACGAAGAAGTGCGCCTCGAAGCGCCATGCCCGACCCCTTTAGCCTTATGTTCGCAAATCGAATGCGCGCACACTTTACCACGATTTTGGCGAAACTTTGCACCGCAATCGACAAGAACACTGACCATGATGCCGCACCCCTGGAAATATAGATCAAAAACACGTGTCCAGTGATATTTGTCACTTCTTGCCGTTGCGCCAACGCTCGTGGCCCGTAGATTGCTGTGATCGCCACATTACTCTTCAGTGTCCATCAATTATATTTGTCACGCTACCTACATTCCTACGTATGATCGCTTCGGCGCTTACTACCCGTATACGTCAAATACTGCAATTGATCACATGCAGACGGGGAAATGCCTCCGCTCCAGGACCGCACCGCGTGGTCCTGCGGGTCGAGGCGAAGCGAAGCGCTTTTGCGGCCGCTACTCTTGCGTTTTTTCGCCGGTCTTCTTTTTCTTCCTGCCGAAAAGGGCGTCGATGGTTCTGCCGAAATCCTTGGCCTTCACCTTGCCATTCGTGAGCTTTTCCAGAGATTTGCCGAAAAGCTTGGCGTTCGCCGCGAGCGCGCCCTTGTCCTTCAGCGCCCTGCCGACGTCGGGGCGAATAACGGGCTTCCGCCAGTCGCCTTTCACCACCAGCGGGATGTCCAGAGCGGCCGCCTCGCCTTCCGCGGGCGCTTGCTCCCGGGCCGTCACTCTCGTGCGTAGCCGGTAATTCAGCCGCTGTTCGGGGATGCTGGTTTCGCCTTCTCCGGTTGCGGTCACGTTCGGGCCGGTCAGCCTCAGATCGCGGGTGGACGCGACGCCCTTCTTCAGCGCGAAGCTCGCGGAAAAACTGTCGAATTCCGTGCGCCGTCCGGCTTCGCGCCGCCATTTGCCGAACTCGCCCTCGTTCACCCTGGCCACGATCAGCGGCAGGTCCAGTCCGACAACGGCGCCCTGCGTCACCGAGACCCGGCCTTCTCCGGTCAGCGTCGCGGCGATTTCCTCAAGCGTCCGGCCGCCGCCCGCGAATTGCACCGAAGCGTTCGCGCGGCCCGATATCCAGTCGAAACTGGACAGGCTCGTGGAAAGCGCCAGCGCATCGACATTCGATACCTCCAGCACGCCGGACAAAATCGCCGCTCCCGGCCTGCTGGCGTCCAGCGTCACGCGCCCGTGGCCCTGTCCGCCGTGCAGCGACAGGCTCTTCAGCGTGATATGCGCTCTGCCGCCGAAATCGATCCCGCCATCCAGCACGCCGTCCGCGCTGGGCGCCGTGATCCGCGCATTGGCGAGGGTCAGCCCGACGGGGGATATCTCCACGCGGCCGTCGAGCGCCGAGCGGTCGAGGCTGGCGAGCGCCCTGCCGCCGCCGAACCATGCCGCCAGCGCCCGGCCGGACTGCACTTCGAGGCGTGTGGCGCCGGAGAACCGGAGCATCCGCCGCAGCGTCAGCGTACCGTCCAGCGTCCACTGAAAGGCCCGCGAGCGGATGCGGACCCGCACCGGAGCCTCGGCATTTGCGCCGCCCGGCTCCGCGGCGCTGGCTTCCAGGCGGATATCCTCGCCCTGAACCTGCATGGCGCCGGTGAGTTTGGCCGGACCGTCCGCCTCGGGTCTGTGCAGCAGCAGGTGGATATTTCTCGCGCCCGCCGGTTGAAGCGTGCCGTCGATGACCTC
>JBNKDX010000068.1:0-8950 GCA_050288485.1 Rhodomicrobiaceae bacterium
GCGTCCTCGGTGGTGACTTCGAGGGTCACGGCCTTTGGCGGCGAGGTCTTCGCCTTACGCTCTGTCACCTGATCGACCGCCAGAACGCGCACGCTCTGCAGCAGCACGACGATGCGCGGCTTGGTGCGGACCGGGGCGCCCCCGTCGTCGGGCTTTTCGCTGTAGGTCAGGAAGATGTCCACGATGTCGCCCGGCTGGACGAAGCCCGCCACGCCGGCGACGTCATTGACGCGGATGGTGACGGCGTTCATGCTCTCGCCCATCTTGGCTGCGAGCGGGTTTTGCGCAGCGCCGGCGAGTTTGTGCTCAAGCACCGGCTCGTTCTCGGCGATGGCCGCCTGCACCGTGCGGTGCGCGCCCGGCTTGATGAGCGCGTTCGTCGAGAGGAACGCGCCCTTGGGCAGGGTATTGCCCGCCCAGGGCATCGTGCGCAGCGCAGCCTTGTCCAGCTTGTCGCCGGGCTTGAGATCGCGCGCGGCGACGACGATCACGCGCGACGGGGTCGCCGTTTGCGGGGCGCTGGGCTGGCTGACGAGCCAAGCGCGAGAGAGCAACGCCGCAAGCGCCGCGCACACGAGTGCGACCGCAAGCATCATCACGTTGCTCAAGCGCATAGTGAGCCTCCGCCACACCCCGGACCAGGCGTCGCCGCCTTAAACCTCAACTACCGGAAACGTTCTGATTGGTAGTCAGGTTGGTGTTGAGCGTATTCCACTGACCAGCAATCCAGTCGCCGATGCCGCCAACCGTAGCAATGACAGCGGCGGTGATCAGACCGATGAGGATGCTGTATTCGAGCAGCGACGCGCCGCGGTCGTCGCGGGCAAAATTCTTGACAAGGGCGGCGAATTTCATACCCATTAAGATCACTCCATAGGTGATTCATTGCACGGATGGGGTCATTTGGGGGACCGTGCTTTTCCAGGGCGGCGGTCCCTCAAATCGTTCATGCGGGCGTTTCGCCCAGCGAACTCCTGGCATTAAGGGGGAGTAAGTGAAACCCCGCAACAACCTCGCGGTTGTCGCAAAGCAGAGCGCATCTTAAGGTTGAAGAAAGGCTTCGCGATGACGTAGGCAGAACGTTTCGTCCACGTCATGGGCGGCCAAAAGCCAGCTCAGACATGCGCCGGACAGTAGAGTTCGTTCCCGCAAGTTTCGGAGAGTTATTGCGTGTTTTTCTGGTGTCGGGGAAATGGACTGAAGGCATTTGTTCGAGGTGCCGAAATTGCATTCACTAAACTTGCATAAGTTATGCTAATAGCTGAAGGATGGAGACTGGATAAGCTTTTGTTGTATCGGAGCGGAGCCTTTCCGAATATTTATGCTCAGATGGCAACGTCCGGCGAGTGTCACACAGCGGGATGTGGCAAATAGCGCCGGAAAAGGAGCTGTTGCGCCAAGGTCACACAACAGCGGGAAGTACGGATGGTTTCGGGGGACTATGTAGGAGACGCCAACTAAGTATGATCCGCGTTCCGTCGCGGCCCCGGTAACCATGTGGTTGGCAGTGAGCACTGCGGCGAATTGAGGGTGCGAAGTCTTTTTTTCGTTTACCATGCGCCGGAGTATTCGCGCCCGCGGCGCCATTCTTTCACTGCATCCGGACGGGATGTCGCAGGCGTGTATCATTGCGAAGCGGAGCAAAGTTCGGTTTCGCAGAGCGGTCGCCGGAGGAGCGCTTCCAGACGGTATCGGCCTCGCCACGCCGGTTGGGCCGCTCAGTCTTTGGCGTTTCCGCTGCCGGAGGCGCCGACTTTCGCGAGGCACTGGCTGCGGATGTCCTTGAGTTCGCCAAGGGTCTTTTCGAGATCCTGGCGCTTGGTCTCAAGGCTGGCGATGGCCGTCTCGACCTGTCCCAGAAGCATGCGCATCTGCGCCTTCTGGCCGGGATCGGCGTCGTAGAGGCGGAGATACTCGGCAATGGTGCTGAGGCTGAAGCCCAGCCGTTTGCCGCGCAGGATCAGGCTGAGGCGGGCGCGGTCGCGCTTCGTGAACACACGGTTGGCACCCGCGCGTTCCGGCCCGATCAGCCCCTTGGATTCGTAAAATCGGATGGCTCGCGTGGATATCTGAAACTCCGAAGCCAGATCGCCGATGCTGTACAGCTTCGGCGGTCCGGCCGGGAGGTCCAGATACTCGTCGATCGTCTCAGGTTTTGCGGGCATTCGTCCTCAATTCCGCACGCAGTTCCTTTTTCGACAGCTTTCCTATCATCGTTTTCGGCAACTCATCACGAAATTCGATCCTGGCGGGCATTTCGATCTTCGACAGCTTCGGACCCAGGAACTGCAGGATGTCCTCCGCCGTCGCCGTCATCCCCTCATGCAGCTTGACGAAAGCGATCGGAGCTTCGCCCCGGTAATTGTCGGGGATGCCCAGAACGGTGGCTTCCTCAACCGCCGGATACTCGTACAGCGCCTCCTCGATGCGGCGCGGATACACATTGAACCCTGAACAAATGATGATGTCCTTAATGCGGTCGACGATGAATGTATAGCCCTCCGCGTCCATATAGCCGACATCGCCGGTGCGGAAGAACTCGCTGGAAAACGTGTCCGCGGTCTCCTTCGGCCGCTGCCAGTAACCCTTCATGACCTGCGGGCCGGCAATCGCGATTTCGCCGGTCTCGCCGAGCGGAACCTCGACCGACGGGTCTTCGAGCGAACGCAGCGAAAGCCGGGTGCCGGGCATGGGAATGCCGATGGAGCCTTCCTTGTTGACGCCCGCGAGCGGGTTGGCGGTGGCGACGGGCGCCGTCTCCGACAGGCCGTAACCCTCGACGAGGTCGCAGCCCGACACCTTCTCGAAATTGCGCTTGATTTCCAGCGGCAGGGCGGCGCCGCCGGAGAAGCAGAATTTCAGCGACGCCAGATCGCCGGACCGGAGGTCGGGCGAATTCAGGAGCGCGGTGTAGAGCGTGGGGACGCCGGGCATCAGCGTGGGCTTGGTCTTGCGGATGAGTTTGAGCCCGCTCTTGATCTCGAAGCGCGGCACGAGGATCATGGTCGCGCCCATGCCGATGGAGAAATTCATCGCCACCGTCATGCCGAACACATGGAAGAATGGCAGAACGCTCATCATGCGTTCCGTCCCCCGGACGAGCCCCGGCGCCCACATGTTGAGCTGGTCGATGTTGATGGACAGATTGGAATGCGTGAGCATCGCGCCCTTCGGGATGCCGGTCGTGCCGCCGGTATATTGCAGCACGGCGATATCGTTGTCCGGGTCGATGGCGACGGGGGCGGGGCGGCCGTCATTGGCGATGAGGTCGTCCAGCGCGATGACTTTGGACGCCTGCGGCGAACGCCGCCACGCCACGAGGTCCTTGCCCTTGAGCAGCTTGAAGGCCAGCGCCTTGACGCCGGGCAGGAGCTGCGTGAACGGGCAGACGATCGCCTGGGTGAGCCCGCCGGACGCAAGCAGCGCCTCGACCTTGGGGAACAGCGCTTTCAGATCGAGCGTGACCATCATCGTGATGCCGCTGTCCTGCACCTGATGAGCCAGTTCCTCCACCGAATAGAGCGGGTTGAAATTGACGACCGTCCCGCCTGCTTTCAGGACGCCGTAATAGAAGATCACGTAGGTCGGCGTGTTCGGCAACAGGAGGCCGACATTGACGCCTTTCGTCACACCGCGCTTCTGCAGTCCGGCGGCCACGCGGTCCACGAGATTACCGATCTCCGCATAGCTGAGTTCCTTGCCGAGGAAATGCGTCGCGGGCCTGCCGCCGAAATCCCGGACCGCCGCGTCCATGAGCTGGGGCAGGGGGACACCGGCCAGCGGCGCGTGCCAATCGACTCCGCCGGGGTAGGTCTTCAGCCAGGGGTAGCGCGGCGCGCCGGACGCCGGCGGCGGCATCGTAGCGCCGTTCGCCTGCTGCTGGTTGCGATCGGTATCCATTCTTATCCTCTTATTGTGCTGTTCGGCAGACGTTTCCTGCGACATGGACGAAGGGCCGCGAGGCGCCTGATTATTCGGCACTTCGGTGCAATTGGCAATCTTAACGCTCAAGTTGCCACCATCGCCTGCTAACCAATCAGGCGCAATGCAGATTCGACAGGGAGGAAGCCCTAGACTCACTGCCGTTTTGCGTCTATCTGGGAAAACACGATGAGCCGCGTCCGGCGGACACGGAGTATACTCGCCTCGATTCGAGGGCAGGGAGAGCACTATGGACGACGTTGCCAGCCAAATCATCGGCATCTTGAAGAAGAACATGAAAGATCCGCCGGAGACCGTTTCTCTGGACACCAAGCTCACCGATCTGGAGATCGAGTCGCTCGATCTCGCGGTGATCGTGTTCGACATTGAGGACAAGTTCGGCATCCAGATTCCTTACAACGCCAACGAGGAAGTGCAGGATTTCGCGACTGTCGGCTCGGTCGTCGAACGCGTGAAGGCGCTGATCGACGCAAAAACAGCGGCCGCGTAAGCAGGAGTCTCTTCCCCTGGCGACAAGCAGCCGGCGAATAACATAAAGGCAGATCATGACGGGGCCTAACGGCACAAGGCGGGTTGTCATTACCGGCATGGGTGTGGTGGCGCCCACCGGCATCGGCGTAAGCGAGTTCTGGGCGAATACGCGGCGGGGGACGTGCGCCATCGGGCCGATCACGCATTTTCCCCTGCAGGACCTCTACATCCACATCGCCGCCGAGGTGAAGGATTTCGACGCGCAGAAGCACGGCCTTTCCAAGATGCTGCTGCTCGCCGACCGGTACTCGCAGTTCGCCGGAGCCGCCGCCTACGAGGCTATGGCCCAGGCCGGTTTCGAGGGCAAGGTTCCCGACGGTGAGCGCGCCGCCTGCGTCATCGGCTCGGGCATCGGCGGCCTCGGGACGCTGGAGAAGGGCTACGAGGATCTGTTTATCCACAAGAAGCCCGCCACGCATCCGCTGACGCTTCTGCGCACCATCGGCTCGTCTGCCGCCGCCCATGTGAGCATCGATTTCGGCTTGCGGGGGCCCTGCTTCGGCACGGTGAGCGCCTGCTCCACCGCGGCGCACGCCATCGGCCTGACGCTGATGATGATCCGCTCCGGCATGGCGGATTATGGTGTCGCGGGGGCGTCGGAAGCCTGCCTGACCTATGGCACGATGCGCTCCTGGCAGGCCATGCGCGTGCTGTCGCCGGAAGGCTGCTGGCCGTTCGCGAAGCGCCGCAACGGGACCGTGCTGGCCGAGGGGGCGGGCATCCTGGTGCTGGAGGAACTCGAACGCGCGCGCGCCCGCGGGGCGAAGCCGCTCGCCGAACTGATGGGCTTCGGCATGACGTCGGACGCTGCGGACATGGTCAACCCCGATATCGAAGGTCCCTCGAACGCGATGCGGCTCGCGCTCGACGATGCCCGGCTCTCGCCCGGCGACATCGACTACATCAACGCCCACGGCACGGCGACGACCGCTAACGACATCAACGAGACCGCGGCCATCCGCCGGGTGTTCGGCGCGGCTGCGGACAAGCTCGCCGTATCGTCCACGAAGTCCATGCACGGCCACTGCCTCGGCGCGGGCGGCGGCGTGGAGGCGGTCGCGAGCGTCATGGCGATGCAGGACGATTTCATCCCCGCCACGCTCGGCATGGACGAGCCGGGCAAGGGCTGCGACCTCGATTACGTACCGAACGAAGGACGCTCGCAGAAGGTGACCTATGCGATGTCGAATTCCTTCGCTTTCGGCGGCCTCAACGCGGTGATGGTCTTCGGCCCGCCGCCGGCGTGACGGCGCGCGGCGCTCAGCAGGCGCCGTCCGCCTTTGGGACCGTCACCCTAAGCCGTGGGCGGAAGAAGGCGCTGGCCTTGAGGTCATGCGTTCCCAGCAGGTAGAGCCCCACCGTGGGCGTGAACTTGTAGGCCGCTTCGACCAGAATGAGGCTTGAGCCCGCCTCGGTCAGGCCGGCCCCCAAACTCACCGGAGAATCCACGGAGCGGGCCGTTGCGCCGCCGGTCGCACAGCTCCAGGCCACGGTCGTGTTGTTGTTTTCATCGGCAACGACGCTGGTGATGACGAGAGACATCGGCGCGTTGCTGTACGGTTTGATGAGTTCGTTGGCGACCAGCACGATGTCGTCGTAATCGGTGTTCGTCAGGGTGTCCAACTGGGAGACGAAGTCGGCCGTCGTGGCGGCGACGGTGTCGATCTTGCGGCTGACGGAGAAGGCTTCGCCGAACTCCACCATTCCCAGAAACAGGATCAGCAGGATCGGAAGGACAAGCGCGAACTCGATGAGAGCGGCGCCCTCCTCGCGCACGAGACAGCGGCGCATCGTCTGACGCCCGAAGCGATGGAATCCTGCGCGGAAAGTCATCTCGTCCGCCTCCTATTCCGGGAACGGTTCGTTGCGGAACGCAGCCGAGGCGCGCAGCAGCCGGTTGCCGCTCGCCATGTTCGACAGGCTGAGGCTGGAAACGATATTGAGCAGCGGCCATTCGTAGAAGCTCGTGACCAGCACCGCCCGTTCCGCGCCGCCGGGCGCGTAGGAGAAGCCGCTCTCCTTAAGACTGCCGTCGCCATCGAGCGGGTCAGGCGGCGTGAGGCTGGAGAAGCTGTCGTAATTCTGCACATCCACGCGCAGCTTGGCGGCGCAGTTCACCAGAAGCGACACATGGCTGCAGATCTGCGCCTTGAATCCGGCCTCGTCGATGTCGCCGCTCTGCGCCTGGCCCGTGCGGATCAGTCTCGCGGCGTCCTCGGTGGCGTTTTCGAGTTCGTAAGTGCCCCAGAAAACGAAGCCCACCTCGAATATTCCGAACAGCAGGATGAAGAAGGGCAGGGCGATCATGGCGAATTCGATGAGCGCGACGCCGCGCTCCGAACGCCGCCCGGCTCGCAGAAGCCGCCCCGTCCACCCGCGCCATCCGCAAGCGCGCGTCATGTTCGCCATGGCATCCCCCACCCCGAAACTCCGGTTTCCGTAATAGCCGGAACACGGCGTTTGCGCAACGCAGGACGATCGAAGCGCGTGCGCGGAAGGCCCGGAGCAGCGACTTGGAAGCGCTGCGCCTTTCGTGTATGTCTGACTGTGGGATCAGGGGATTACGGCAAAGGTCTATCGCTTTGGGGGGCGAAATGGTCCGGAGATTTCTTGGCGCGTTACGGCTTTTCCGCGGCAGTGACAGGGGAGCCGTGCTCCTGATTTTCACGATTTTCGTGGTGCCGCTCCTGCTGCTCGTGGCGGTGGCGACCGATTTCGCGCAACTGCTCGTGGTGAAGCGGCAGCTGGCGGGAGGCGTCGATTCCGCGGCGCTGACGCTCGGCGCTCTGCCCGGCCTCACCGACGCCGAGGCCGACGCGAAGGCCGAAGCCTATATCCGCGCGCACTACACCGAGAAGATCGGCACGTTGAAGGACTATGCCGTCGACCACGCCAAGCGCGCCAACGGCGTGATGGACGTCACGGCCACGGCGGAGGTGCCGACGACGTTTCTGCGCGTCGCGGGCTACGATACGCTGACCGTCACCGTCAATGCGCAGGCCGTCAGGAAGGAAGACAAGCTTGAAGTGGTGATGGCGCTCGACAATTCGGGCTCGATGAATTCGAGCATGCATGCCCTGAAGACGGCTGCGAACGCGCTGGTCGATACGCTGATGGGCGCGAACGCCACTTCGGAGGCGGTCAGGGTCGGGCTGGTGCCGTTCATGGGAGCGGTGAACGTCGGGGCGGTGCGCGGCGCGTGGTGGCTGGATGAGGACCATCCGACCTCGTGGAATAACGAGAATATCAGACTAGACAACGGCGTGAGCCTCTTCACCCTTTACGATGCGGTGGAGGCAAGCAATCCGGGCATCACATGGCGCGGCTGCGTGCTTGCGCGCTTGGAACCTTACGATGTGACCGACACGCCTCCCGATCAGCTCTATGTCGATATAAACACGCTGTTCACCCCATTCTTTGCGCCCGACGAGCCTCATGGCGCGGTCAACGATTATATCCATGGCGCGGACGACCAGGGTGACGCAACCAAATACAGGGGCGGCAAGGTCACCGGAAATGATAACAAGCACGGGCCGAACGCCATGTGTCCGCCCAGCGCAATACAGCCGCTGACGAACGTCAAGGCGACGATCACGAACGCGATCGACAGCATGGAAGCTGTGGGGCAGACCGTGCTTCCTCAGGGGATGGTCTGGGGCTGGCGGGTGATTTCGCCGGGGGATCCGTTCACGCAAGGCGCGCCCTATACGCAGACCGATACGATCAAGGCCATCGTGATCATGACCGACGGCGACAACCAGGTCTGCGAGAAGCAATGCACGCCGCGGCAGATCGAGCTGAACGACTCCTATTTTTCCGCCTACGGCTATTCGAAACAGGCCCACCCGCGTCTCCAGCCCGACGCCGTGACCGCCCTCAACGCCAAGTTCAGGACGGTCTGTGAGAATGTGAAGGCCGTCAAGAGGCCGGACGGCAAGGACGCCATCACGATCTATTCGGTGGTGTACGGCAATCCCAGCGCCGCGACGCAGGAGTTGATGCGCGATTGCGCCTCCGACGCATCGAAGTTCTATACGGCGGACACCGCTTCTGAACTGGTGACGGTGTTCGAGAACATCGCCACCGGCCTCAACCGCCTGCGGGTGACGAAATGAACGCGGCTCTGGCGGACTGGCTCGCGGACACCGCCCAAGTGCTGCCGTTGGCGGCGATGAAAACTGTTGCCGCGCCCGTCGCCTCCAGGCCTTTCGCGCCGAACTGGGTATGGCCGTGGCTCGCGTTCGGCGCGCTGGCGGCGCTGCTTCACTACGTATTTCGCCGGTAGCGCGGCGGGCGCAGACGCGCTTTACGTATACGTAAGGCAGTGCTAGGATGCGTCGTTCTGCGGGCATCATCCGCAACGAAACGCGCCCGCTCAGGCGGGCTTTGGGGAGGACTATTTATGCGTATTCTCACGGCGGCGCTCGCCTGCGCCGCGTCTCTCGTCATGGTTTCGGCCGGTGCGCGGGCCCAGACG
>JBNKDX010000069.1:0-8899 GCA_050288485.1 Rhodomicrobiaceae bacterium
GTATCTGAATTTGCTGCGATGCAGCATTGCATATATTGCATGGCACAAATGCGTCGTCGCTGTAGTGCGTGACGCCGCATCCGTCTTGCGGCTTTTACTCGCAAATCCGCAGTCCTGCCTTGACGCGGCCCGCTTCCCTTGGCAACTAGCAGGCCACTTCACTCCACCCCATCCGGTAACCGGCCAGCCTTATGTCCGTGCTCCAGAACATTTCTTTCCTCGCCCAATACGCGCTTCTGCGCGTCATCATCGCGCTGGTGCGGGTCTTTCCGCTGGATACCGCGCGCGAGCTTTCCGCCAAGGCCTGGCGCCTGCTCGCTCCTTATGGACGGCGGCACCAGCGCGCACTGGACAATCTCGCCATCGCCTTCCCCGAGAAGACGCCCGCCGAGCGCGAGGCCATCGCCATGGAAATGTGGGGCAATCTCGGCCGCGTCATGGCGGAGACCATGATGCTCGACCGCATTCTGAAAGAGCCGGAGCGCATCGAAGTCGAAAATCCGGTTCTGCTCCGCCGTTACGTCAACAAGATGGGCGCCGCCATCGCCGCTTCGATGCATATGGGCAACTGGGAGCTGGCGATGTGGCCGCTCACGCGCGCCGGAGCAAAGCCCGCCGCCGTCTACCGGCTGGTTGATAACCCCTATGTCGATCTGTATCTGCGCGGCCAGCGCGAGGCGCTCTATCCCGGCGGCATGTTTTCCCGCGGCCGGATGAAGGGCGTCAAGACGGGCCACGAAACCGCGCTAATGATCGGCTCTTACGTTCGCCGGGGCGGACGCCTCGGCTTCCTCGCCGACCGCTACGACCGCAGCGGCATCGAGGTGCCGTTTTTTGGCAAGCCCGCAGCGACGAACCTCGTTCCGGCGATGCTCGCCCGGCGGGCGGGCGCGCGTCTGTGGGCGGCCCGCTGTATCCGCGTGGGCAAGGAGTCGCGGTTCAAGGTGCTGGTGCGCGAAGTGAAAGTGCCCTGGACCGACGATCCCAACGCCGACATTAAGGCCGCGCTGACGGAACTGCAGGCCCAGTTCGAGGCCTGGATCAGGGAAACGCCGGAGCAGTGGATGTGGTCCAACCGGCGCTGGTCGTAAGACGCCGCATGCCGCCGCTCAAGTGACGAGGAACCCCCGGCTGTTCCCCTCAAGCCGCAACGCGGTCAGGCGCCCGGTGTGGAAGGCGAGCGTGTCGATGCCGATCTGGTTCGCCTGTATGTCGGGCTCGCGAGCGGGCGTATGGCCATGCACGATGATCTTGCCGAAATCTCCCCTGTACCGCAGGAACTCGCCGCGGATATACAGGCAGTCCTCGCGAGCCTGGGCATTCAGCGGCACGCCCGGCCGCACGCCTGCATGGACGAAGAAATAGTCCCCGACCACCGCCGAGAGCGGCAGCTCGCGCAGGAAGCGCAGATGCGCGGCAGGCATCCGCTCGGCCAACTCGGCCATGATGGCTTGAGCGTTGCGCAGGAGCGCCGCCCCGCCGCTTCCGCCATAAAGCAGCTCGCGGTTCACGCCATAGGAATCCAGTGCAGCGAGGCCGCCATTGGCCGTCCACACCGCGAAGGCTCCAGCGTCCTCGAAGGAGCGCAGCAGCATGTCCTCATGATTCCCGCAGAGGAACACCCCCTCCAGCCCCTCTCCGAGGCCGCCCGACAGCCGCTCGATCACGCCCCTGCTGTCCGGGCCGCGGTCCACATAGTCGCCGAGAAAGACCACGCACGTCTCCGCCTCCGGGCGCACGGCGTTGTCGCGCACGATCATGCGCAGCAGCTCGTTCAACAGATCGAGCCGCCCGTGGATGTCGCCGACCGCATAGACGCGCTGCCCCTCGGGGATGCCCGGCGAAGCCGCCCTGGCTGCGGATGTCACGTTCTCACCTTTCATGGGCGCCGGCGCGGTTAACGTTACACGTCCCCGGCGCGCGGTCCGGGCGCGGCCGCCTCCCTGGCGGACAGCGGCGCTGTCCCCCGCGTCATGGACACGCGCCTAAAATTTTGGCACTATCCGGCGTCCTTTAGGTGCCCGCGCCGGTTGTTTTCCTTGAAGACGCACGGCAAGGCCGGATTCCTGCCGCACATCTGTAGCATGGTCAACCGTCGGCAATGAAGAAGGAGTGAATTGCGCGATGCTTCGGCGGGTCTGCCTGTTTACCCTAGCGCTTGCGCTTTGTGCCGCCGCGCCCGTCCTGTCGCAGACGGGGGCCGCGCCGCAGCGGACCGTCCCGCAGCCGCCCACCAACCCGTATCTCACTGCGAGCAACTGGACGCTCGGGCTGATGGCGGGCGGCATCAACGGCGCATCTCTGGAAATGGCGGACGATCTGGCCAGCGCGCTGAACAAATTTCCGGAACTCCGTATTGTCCCGATGATTGGCACGAGCTCGATTCAGAATATAAATGACCTTCTTTTTTTGAAGGGCGTGGATGTTGCGATCGTTCATCAGGATGTTCTGTCGTATCTGAAACGCACGAAGCGGATGCCGGACATCGACGATCGGGTCCATTATGTCGCCAGGCTTCATTCCGAGGAATTTCATGTGCTGGCCCGCATGAAATACATGTGCCTTGGCGATTTGACGGGCCGCAAGGTGAATTTCGGGCCTGAAGGAAGCGGCAGCGCGATGACGGCGCAGACGGTCTTCGAGGCGCAAAATGTCAAGGTGCAGCCGCAATATCTGGATCACGGCGCGGCCATCGAGAAGCTTCGCTCCGGCGAGATCGACGCCATGGCGTTCGTGTCCGGCAAGCCGTCGCGCGCCTTTTCCAAGATCCACTACATGGACAATGTGCATTTCCTCGACGTCGAATTCGTTGATGATCTGCAGAAGAACAACTACCTTCCGGCCATTATGACGCACGATGATTATCCGGATCTGATCGCGCCAGCCGAAACCGTCAGCACCGTTGCCGTGAGCGCCGTGATGGTGGCGTCACATACGGGGGCGCGATATCAGAACGCCAAACTGTCGCGTTTCGTGGAAAGTTTCTTTTCGAAATTCGAACAGTTGCGCGGCAAGCCGTATCATGGGAAATGGCAGGAGGTGAACCTTCATGCCCCCGTCGCGGGGTGGACGCGTCTGGCCGCCGCCGAGCAATGGCTGACGAAAAACCCGCAGACGGAGGACGATAACCCGGCAATTCTGATTGCCGGACTTGAAGCAAAGCTCCGGGCGAGCATCCCGGCGGGGAAGGAGCCGCCGACGGCCGATCAGCTCCGGGGGATGTTCGCGAAATTCCTTCAGGGGCGGCGGCCCGGCGAAGGAGGCGATCGCGAGGAGCTTTTCAATCAATTCGTACACTGGTATCAGCAGACCAATCCGAACTAGGATCAGAACTCGTTTATCTTTATATTGCCATATTGCTGTCACGCAGGAGTTTGCAGGTGGCTGCTTACAAGCCGGTCGGAAAAGCGCATACCACGGATTGGGGCCGGAAGCTGCCTGCCATAGCGGCAACGTCTTCCGGAAGATGCGCGGATGACGGGAACAGGGCGCGGAAACGGGCGGAACAGCCGCCGTGTGTCCTTGCGGGTATGCGCTGCGTGGCATCGGCAATTCGAGTAAGGGGCGCTTGGAATGGATAAAGATGAGAAGTTGAAATCTCGTGAGGAGGAGCAGCGCGCTGCCGACCCCGAGGAGCAATCTTCGCCTCAGACCAGCGCAGAAGGAGACAATGCTCAGCCTTCCGGCGCGTCGGATGCGACGGGGATGGACACGAGTTTCGGCATGCCGGCATTCGATTTCCCGCACGAGAAGAAGGCCGGATCGCGCGGCGGTTCCGATGCCGCAAATGCCGGGAGCGCTTCGGCGCCGGGCTCCGCCGATCTGCCTCTCGACGAGGGAACGGGCTGGGAAAGCGGGAGCAGCATCGAACGGCAGGGATCGCTCAAGGCCCGCATGCATCATCATGAAGACCACACTTCGTACGGCGACAGTGATATTCCCGGCCGCGACGACATGCCTCAGGACGAGACGGTGCCGCGATCCAACGCCACGGTGATGCCCTTCCCCGGGACCACGCTCAGCCGTCCTCCCGAGCCGACGCCTGTCGATTTTCTTCCCGAAGACGACGGAAACGAGTTTTCGGAGTACGGCGGGGGTATCCTGCCCGAAGTGTCGGAATACGAAGCGGAAGAGCAGGAAAACCTGGCGGACGCCGTGCAGTCGGCCCTGCGCAATGTTTATGGCGCGCGATCCAACGAAGGCTGGGACGAGGACGGTTCCGGCGCTTTCACTGTCGCCGACTCCCTGATGGGCTCGGAAAGCCGCAGCGATGCGATCTGGGCGCAGGTGCAGGAACGCAGCAACGAAGCGTATCTGGAGGACGAGCAGGAGGAGGCCGCTGCGGAAGCGAACACCGAAGCGGTTCTCGACTATCTCTACGGGCGGCGCCGCAACGATCTCGACGAAACGCAGGTGCTGACCCTCGACACGGCGTTGAAGGATTTCGAACCCGCGCCCGGTTATGAGCCGGATTGGCGCGACCATGACGACGAAGAAGAGCGCGTAACCCAATACCCGGGCGTGCAGCGGGAAGCCGAGCCGGCGTTCCGCAGCCCGCCGTCCGGCGACGACATGGGGCGGTACGGCGACGGCGGGCAGTCCGTTCAGGGGAGCCCCGAAAGCCAGCGTTGGGAACAGTCCGGCTATCGCCTGCCAGCCCGGGCCGGTCAGCCTTACCCCTCCGCGGCGCCGGAGCAGCTGTCCGGAGGCTCGGACAGCGGTCATCTCCTCGGCGCGGCCGGGCTCGGCCTGATCGGCGGCATTGCGCTGGCGGGCGTGCTGGCCGTCTTCGTCTTCAATTCCTTCGTCGATGTCAACGAAACGACAACCGGCGGGCCGAACAAGGTCACCGAGAGGCTGGCGGCAACCACCGGCGGGGACCGCATGGCCGATTACCGCGATCGGCCTGCGCCCGTCGAACTCCGTCCGTCCACGTCCGATGGGGCGGCGCTCAGTGTCCGTCCGGTGACCGGATATGCCAGCGAACCGATACGGCTGGATATCTCCGTCGTCGATCCCGCCCTGGCCGAGGATGCTCTGGTCAGCATCAAGGGGCTGCCGAGAGACGCCAGACTTTCCACGGGCATCGACGTCGGCGGGGGGCAGTGGCTGCTTCCGCCCGCGCGGCTCAGCAATCTGACCGTCTCCGTTCCGCCAGCAACCGCGGGCAGCTTCAATCTGGTCGCGCAGCTGCTGAAGGATGACGCGCAGACGACCTTGTCCGACCAGGCCCCGTTCACGCTGACCGTAACCTCGAAAGTGGCCTCGGCGGAACCAGCGCGCGGAACGGCGCAAGGGGACGAGCAGGCGCAGATCGAGACCGATTTCCTGACGCAGATGCTCATTCGCGACGGCAACAAGCAGATGCGCGACGGCGATATCATCGCCGCACGCCGTCTTTACGAGCAGGCCACGATGAGCGGCAGCCCGGAGGCGGCGCTGGCGATGGGCCGTTCATACGATCCGACCTATTTCGAGAAGCTGACCATCAAGACCGGCAAGCCCGACCCGGCTGCGGCGTTCGAATGGTACAAAAAGGCGCTCGACGGCGGCCTTTCCACGGCGCGGATCAAGATCGACGCGCTGAAGCAGTGGCTGCAGAAATAGGCCGCGCACAGGACCGGTGCAGGCAGAACGATGCGGGTCGATGACTTCGATTTCGATCTGCCGCCGGAGCGGATTGCACTTCGTCCCGCCGAGCCGCGTGAGGCCGCGCGCCTGCTAGCCGTCACGCCGGGCGAGGGCGCGGAATTCGCCGATCATGCCATTGCCGCCCTCCCGCGCCTCCTCAAGCGCGGCGATGTGCTGGTTTTCAACGACACGCGTGTTCTACCCGCCCAGCTCGAAGGGCGGCGCAGGGGCCGTGGCGGAGCGGTCGCGCGCATCGGCATAACGCTGCACAAGCGGGCCTCGGAGATGGAATGGCAGGCTTTCGCCCGTCCGGCGAAGCGGCTGGCGGCGGGCGATATCCTCAGCTTCGGCGAAAGTTTTGCCGCACGAGTGACCGGCAAAGGCGAGGCTGGCGAAGTCGCGCTTGCGTTCGATTGCGGCGGGCGGCGTTTCGAAGAGGCGCTGGCCGAATATGGCCGCATGCCGCTGCCGCCCTACATCGCGGCGCGGCGTCCCGCGGATGCACGCGACGCGTCCGATTATCAAACCATCTTCGCCGCCCGTCCTGGCGCCGTCGCCGCCCCCACGGCGGGGCTGCATTTCACCGATACGCTGATGGCCGGGCTTGCCGCGGCGGGCGTGCGCACCGTGTTCCTCACCCTGCATGTCGGCGCTGGCACGTTCCTGCCGGTGAAGGCGGACGACACCGCAGACCATCGCATGCATGCCGAATGGGGCGAAATCAGCGCCGCCGCCGCCGCCGCACTGAACGATGCCCGCTCCGATGGCGGCCGCATCGTTGCGGTGGGCACCACCTCGCTTCGTCTCCTCGAAAGCGCCACAACTGACGACGGCGCCATCCGCCCCTTTTCCGGCGACACCGCGATTTTCATCACCCCCGGCTATCGCTTCAGGACCGCGGACCTGCTATTCACCAATTTCCATCTGCCGCGATCGACGCTGTTCATGCTGGTCTCGGCCTTCTCGGGATTGGACCGGATGAAACGCGCCTACGCTCACGCCATCGCCGCGGGCTACCGCTTCTATTCCTATGGCGACGCCTGCCTGCTTTCGCCCGACGAGGCCGCGAGGCGACGGATGCCGGGTGCATGACGAAGAGCCTGAGCTTCAAATTCCTGGGCGAGGACGGCGGCGCGCGGCTGGGCGAGATCGCCACATCACGCGGGACGATCCGCACGCCAGCCTTCATGCCCGTGGGCACGGCGGCGACCGTCAAGGCCATGTTCACCGACACGGTCAAGTCCACCGGCGCCGACATCATCCTTTCCAACACCTATCACCTGATGCTGCGCCCCGGCACCGAGCGTGTCGCACGCCTCGGCGGCCTGCACCGCTTCATGAACTGGGACGGCCCGATCCTCACCGACTCCGGCGGCTATCAGGTCATGTCGCTGTCGCAGCTCCGGCGGATCACCGAGGACGGCGTCACCTTCCAGTCGCACATCGACGGCACCCGCCACACGCTGACGCCGGAGCGCTCCATCGAGATCCAGACGCTGCTCGGCGCCGACATCCAGATGCAGTTCGACGAGTGCACCCCCTACCCGTCCACCTGGGACGAGGCGCGGGCGTCGATGGAGCTGTCGCTGCGCTGGGCGGAGCGCTCGCGCGCAGCGTTCGCCAGCATGGCTGCTCCCACGCAGGCGCTGTTCGGCATCGTCCAGGGCGGCGTCTATCCCGATCTCCGCACCCGCTCGGCAGCCGCGCTGACGGCAATGGATTTCCCCGGCTATGCGGTCGGGGGGCTGGCGGTCGGCGAGGGGCAGAAGGTGATGCTGGACACGCTCGGCCAGACCACGCCGCTCCTGCCCGCGCACAAGCCGCGCTATCTGATGGGCGTCGGAACACCGTCCGACATTGTCGCGGCGGTGGCGCGCGGCATCGACATGTTCGACTGCGTCATGCCCACGCGCTCCGGGCGGCACGGCCAGGCTTTCACCTGGGAAGGCAAGCTCAACATGCGCAACGCCGCCTTCGCCGAAGACGCCCGGCCGCTTGACGAGGCGAGCGGATGCGCCGCCGCCCGCGACTATTCGCGCGCCTATCTGCATCACCTCGTCAAGGCGGGCGAGATCCTGGCCGCGATGCTCCTGAGCTGGGCGAACATCCAGTTCTATCAGGAACTCATGGCCGAGACCCGCAAGGCCATCGCCGAAGGCCGGTTCGAGGACTTCGCCCGCCGGATCGCCGCCCTCTACCCCGGCAGCCAGAACGGCGCGGGGACCGGCCAGGGCGAAAATCTACCTATTGGGGACTGACGGCAGCAAAAACGCCGTGCTATGTAGGAACCAGTCCTAACTGTGGCAGAGTGCCGCAATGTTGTTCTGTTCGGAGGGTCACAGCAATGCGCTTCGCCGTTGTCCTTGCCTTTCTTGCCGTCGCTGCCGTCGCCCATGCGGCGGAGGACGCGCCCGCGGATGCCCAGACGCAGGCCGCGCTGGCCGGTTCGGTTGTGCAATGCGAGGCTCCGGTCGCGATCGAAGACGCAGCGGCTGCCGAGGCCATCGCCGAGGCCGCCGAAGCCGACGCCGCCGCCTTCGCCGCCCGGCTCGATGAACTTCCGGCCAAGGCTACGGAAACGGTCGCCATGCTCGCCAGCGCCCATGCGCTCGAAAAGGAACTGGCGGCGCGCGCCTATCTCGCCGTGATGTGCGGCCAATTGAAGGAGAAGGGCGTCGCCGACGCCGAGTTGCACGCCACTCTCGCCAGGCTCACGGAGAATCTGGGCGTGCCGCAGGCGGTAGCCGCCGACGGCCTGGGAGAGAAGGGTGCCAAACGGGGCATCGAGGCGCTGATCGCGCCGGAAAGCGTGAAGCCTGAGAGCGCTGAGGAAGGCGAAACGGCCCCGGTGGAGCAAGCGGTCGAGGCGGCGGAGCCCCCCGAGGAGGCTGTGGCGGAACCGGAGCAAGAGGCCGAGGCCAGGGCCAGAATGGAGGCGCAGCGCGAAACCGAGGCGCAAGCCGAAATGGAGGCGCAGCGCGAGGCCGAGGCAAAAGCCGCAGGGGAAGCGGAGCGCGCGGCCGCGCAACGGGCCGCTGCCGGGGAAGAGGCTCCGCAGAAAGCCGCTGAAACGGCCGCAGCCGAAGCCGAGGCCCCGGATACCGTCGCCCCGCAGCCAGCCGCCGAAGAGAAGGCCGCCCCGCAGAGATGACTCTGTGCCAAGCGCGAATACTTCCCGAACCAGAGTATCATCTCGTTCCCGCAATGGCAACACCACGGGGGCGAGGGTCGCAGCTGAGAGAACAACTATTAACAACAGTACTCAACA
>JBNKDX010000070.1:0-8879 GCA_050288485.1 Rhodomicrobiaceae bacterium
GTGCGGTCTTTCACCAGTCCGACATTGATGCTGAACTCGTCGCCGCCCTTGACGAATCCCCGCGTGCCGTCGAGAGGGTCCACGAGAAAGAAGGGCTTGCCGGGATCGAAATCCGCCAGCATCACCGCCGCCGATTCCTCGCCGATGGCGACGACGCCCGGCGCCAGACGCGCCAGATCGTTGATGATCAGCTCCTCGGCGGCGCGGTCGGCAACCGTGACGGGGCTGCCGTCATCCTTGTAGTTCACTTCCTGCCCGGAGTTGCGGTAGCGGAGGATGAGCTCGCCCACGCTTTGCGCCGTGTGGATCAGCGCCCTTGCCAGTTCCTTGAAAGTCTCATCCTGCATCGCAGCCCGCTCTCACCTGCTGATACCGCCTTGCCGTCCGCCCGGAGACGGACGTGCACCCTCTGAAGTGTAAACGGAGGGAGCCCCCTTACGCCACAAGAGAAGCGCCGAGCACTCGATTCGAACACTGAGGAGCGCGGAAAGCGAGGACAACCCACCTGTTATCCACGCCAATAGCCGAAAAAAATCATTTTGATAACAGTTTGTTACAGCAGAAACCCCTAAATACCTGGAAGATGGGGTTCAATACGGCTAGCAGCGGACGCAGCAGGCGCTATTCTCGCGCCGGGTAGATGCGCAAACGGGTAAGCTTCCAAGGGGTATTGCATGCCGGCAGCAGCAGATGCGGTTCTCGACGATCTTCATCTCACAGCGTTCGTGTCGAGCAAGATCTGCCACGATCTCGTCGGGCCGGTCGGCGCGATCTCGAACGGTCTTGAACTTCTCGAAGAGGAGACCGACGAGGAGACCCGCGCCTACGCCATGGAACTCATCCAGTTCAGCGCCGCCGTGGCCAGGGCGCGTCTCGAATACGCCCGTCTCGCTTTTGGGGCGTCCACTGCGCTAGGCGCCGAAATCGACCTGCGGCACGCCGAAAGCATCGTCCGGCCTTTCGTAGAGGAGGGCAAGCACAAGCTCCATTGGGAGTCCTCGCTGGGCTCGCTGGAGAAATCGCGGGCGCGCCTCATCCTGCAACTCGTCTCGGTGGCCATGCCCGCCATCCCGGCGGGCGGCGATCTCAACGTCACCATCTCGGGCGACGCGGCCAGCGTCCAATGCGAAATCCGGTGCAAAGGCCGCAACGCCCGCATCCCCGATGGCCTTGAGAACATTTTCCGTGGGCGCACGAAGGACGTGGACCCGCGTTCGATCATCTCCTATTACGCCACGCGGCTGGCGCGCTCGGTGGGCATGGCGTTAACGGTACAGAAAGACGGCGCGGATATCGTCTTCACCGCTAAGCCGCGCCGCTGACCGCGGAAACGGGCACACGGCGCGGGCTCAGCCCCACCTGCAAACGTCTCAAATTCTGCGGGAGCGTATCCCTTGTTGCGTAGACTTATTTCCCGGTTCTCGCCGAAGAAGCTCTGCCTCGTCGCCGACGACAGCGCCGCCATCCGTACCGCCGCACGCAGCATCCTTCGGGATCTGCGCTTTCAGATCGCCGAAGCCGAGGACGGCGCGGAGGCGCTTGCCCGCTGCCGCGAACGCATGCCCGACGCCATCCTCCTCGACGGCTGGATGCCGCGAATGGATGGGTTCGCTTTCCTGCGTGCGCTGCGCGAGCGCGGTGCGGACACGCCCCCGAAGATCATCTTCTGCACCGCCGACCGGGATGCCGCGCATATCGCGCAGGCCATCGAGGCGGGAGCGCACGAATACATGATCAAGCCTTTCGACCGCACCATTCTCGCGGCGAAACTCGCGCGGCTCGGCCTCACCGCGTGAGCGGCCGCGCTTCGTTCCCGCGCCGTGGAACCAGACAACCCGGCAATGGGTGCCCGCCCGACCGTGGTATATCATATCGGTGCATTACGTCCGCTCGAACCGCCTGAAGGTCACCCGGTGCGGCTCCACGGCCGCATCGCCCAGACGGCGGCGCTTGTCTTCCTCATAAGCGTCGAAGTTGCCCTCGAACCACTCCACATGGCTGTCGCCCTCGAAGGCGAGAATGTGCGTGGCGATGCGGTCGAGGAAGAAGCGGTCATGGCTGATGATCACGGCGCATCCCGGAAAATCTTCCAGCGCGGCTTCCAGCGAAGACAGCGTCTCCACGTCGAGATCGTTGGTCGGTTCGTCGAGCAGGATGAGATTGCCGCCCTCGCGCAGCATCTTCGCCAGATGCACGCGGTTGCGCTCGCCTCCTGAAAGCTGGCCGACCTTCTTCTGCTGGTCCGGCCCCTTGAAATTGAACCATCCGCAATAGGCGCGGCTCGGCACCTCGCGCTTGCCCAGCGTGATCATGTCGTTGCCGCCGGAGATTTCCTCCCACACCGACTTTTTCGCATCGAGCGCATCGCGCGACTGGTCCACATAGCCGAGTTTCACCGTATCGCCGAGGCGGATGGCGCCTGCGTCCGGCTTTTCCTGGCCGACGATCATGCGAAATAGCGTCGTCTTGCCCGCGCCGTTGGCTCCGATGACGCCGACGATGCCGCCAGGGGGCAGCGCGAAGCTGAGATTGTCGATGAGCAGGACGTCGCCAAAGCCCTTGCTGAGGCCGTTCGCCTCCAGCACCACGCCGCCGAGGCGCGGTCCCGGCGGAATCGAAATCTGCGCCTTGCCGGTCTGCTCGCGGCCCGCCTTGTCGGCCAGCTCTTCATAAGCCCTGATACGCGCCTTGGACTTGGCCTGCCGCGCTTTCGGGCTGGCGCGTATCCATTCCAGCTCGCGGGCCAGCGTGCGCTGTTTGGCTTCCTCCTCGCGGCTTTCCTGCTCCAGGCGCTTGGCCTTCTGCTCCAGCCAGCTTGAGTAGTTGCCCTTGTAGGGGATACCCTGGCCGCGGTCGAGTTCGAGTGTCCACTCGGTGAGATTATCGAGGAAGTAGCGGTCGTGCGTGACCAGGATCACGCAGCCGGGGTAGTTCTTGAGATAGTGCTCCAACCATGCCGTGGTCTCGGCGTCGAGGTGGTTGGTCGGTTCGTCGAGCATCAGGATGTCGGGCTTCGACAGGAGCAGGCGGCACAGCGCGACACGGCGCTTTTCGCCGCCGGACAGATTCTCGACGCTCGCATCGCCCGGCGGGCAGCGCAGGGCGTCCAGCGCCTGCTCGACCTGGGCGTCCAGATCCCACAGATCCTGTGCGTCGATGATATCCTGGAGGCGCGCCATCTCGTCGGCGGTGTCCTCCGAGTAGTTCATGGCCAACTCGTTGTAGCGGTCGAGCATGGCTTTCTTTTCCGCCACGCCTTCCATGGCGTTGCCGAGCACGTCCTTCGACGGGGCGAGCTGCGGCTCCTGCGGCAGGTAGCCGACCTTCACGCCCTCCGCGGCCCAGGCTTCGCCAGTGAACTCCTTGTCGAGACCCGCCATGATTCGCAGCAGCGTCGATTTGCCCGAGCCGTTGACGCCGACGACGCCGATTTTCGCGCCGGGCAGGAACGACAGCGAGATGTCCTTCAGCACCTGCTTCCCGCCGGGATAGGTTTTGGACAGCTTCTGCAGGAGGTAGACATATTGGATCGCAGCCATGAGTACCGTGTCTGTTGGGGTTGTGGGGATTGCTGGCCCGAGTATTAGCCGCGGCGGCGCATTTCCTCAAGAGCCCCTCGGCGTCGCGGTCCCGGCCGCTCCCGCCGTCACGGTTCCACGAACGCGAATTTGATCAGTTTCTTCACGCGCGGCCCCATTTCCTCCTTCGTGAAGGTCCGGATCAGATCCATGGTCTGCGCCCGTTTGTCATTCACCGCATGCCCCGAATGCAGGATCCGCTGCAATTGCGGGAGCAGGCGCGCGGCATAGGAGGTGCTGGAGCTGTCGAACACGTTGGCGACGAATTCGCTCATGGATTGCGGGGACTGCCACAGACCTGACGCAAAATCCTGGATATTGTCGACATATTCGATTGAAATGGACCGAAGAAGTCCGCGTGCGTAATTGAGGCGATGGCCAAGCCGGCGGTAGATGTCCTCCATCGACATGTTCCGTCCACCATCGTCTTGAGAAAGAATATCGTCCAGGAAATCGGACACGGCGAGGTGCGCCGAGCGCATGTGTAAGTCAACGAGAATCGCTGTAACTTTCGGGTCGAGTATCTGCTGTCCCTGACAGCGTCTGTATGACGGCGCAGAACTGGCGTTGGCGCCAACTCCATCAGCAACGCCGGGAGTTTGCCAGCGCCATACCTGGACTGGATCGATGATATTTTTGAGATGACGTTCGCCGATGGGCAGAAGCCGCGCGCCGAATATATTTTTTGTCTGGAGGTAGATGCTTTGCGACAGGCATATTCCGCCGGGAGGCGCGAGTTCTTCCAGCCGCACTGCAATGTTCACCCCCTCGCCATGGATATCGTTGGCCCGGAGGATGATGTCGCAGAGATTGGCGCCCATGCGGAAGTCGATAATTCCGTCATGACGCGCCGCGGTTTTGCGCTCCGCCATGGCGGACTGGACGTCCACCGCGAACCGGACTGCGTCCACGGCGCTTTCGAAGGCCAGGAGCGCGCCATCGCCCATGAAGCGGACGATGCGGCCCTTGTATTTCAAAGCTGCGGGATTGACGACTTCTCGATTGACCGTTTCCAGCGCCCGTATTGTACCGGGTTCGTCTCGTCCCATGAGTATACTGTAATTAACGACGTCAGCGGCGACGATCGCACTCAACTTGCGCTCCATGGCGTCCTCATACGCATAAAATACGACTTGACTAAAATGGCTTGCGAGGCCCGCTCGCAGTGAACAAAATCACAGGTTGTAGAAAAGAATATACTCGCCTCTGCTGTCAATCCCTTTTCTTCGTGAGGCAGGATGCGCCGACGGCTGCGCCGCCGGTCTTCGATGGCGTTCCGGAGACGGAGGCAGATGTATTCGCAAACTATTAAAAGCAGGCAGATAAGATCATGAACCGTCCTAGAACCGATTTTCGCAAGGTATCTATTCGCAGAATTCCTATATTCAACTCGGTATCCGCCGAGACGATCAAGAAAGTTGACGCCAACTCCGTGCGCCTGAGTTTCTCGAAGGGGCAGGAAATCATTTCCAGATACGATGATACGAACGATGTATTCATATTGCTCTCCGGCATGGCGCAAGTGATCGTCTTCTCGGCCGGCGGCAAAGCGGTCGGCTTCCGCCGCATCAATCCTGGGGATTTCTTCGGGGAATTCGCCGCGATCGACGGCCGGAAGCGGTCCGCCACCGTCGAGGCGGTGAAGCCGTGCGTCGTGCTGAGCATTACGGCGGGGTTGTTCCTGGATATTATGCAAAGCGATCGCGCCTTTCTCGCTGTCGTGTTGAACCATCTGGTCGAACTTCTGAGGTCTTCAACCGCGCGTATCGTCGAGTTCAGCACCCTCGCCGTTAAGAACCGCATTCATTGCGAGGTGTTGCGCATGGCGAAGGCCGCGGCGGGCGATGGCGGCGGCGAGTGCCTGATCACCCCGGCGCCGACGCATTCCGAGATCGCCGCGCGCATCAGCACCCATCGCGAGGCGGTATCGCGGGAATTCAGCCATATGAAGCGGCTCGGCCTCATCGAACGCCGCGGCCGCCTCCTCGTCGTCAAAGACCGGAAGCGCCTGGAAAGGATGGTTCACGACGCCTATGGCGAGGAGATGACCGCCGGCGCCAGCGGCGCGTGAACCGCTGGGCGGTACCGCTGCGAGTGTGCCTCGCGGCCGCAATTCGCTTGCAGAAGCGCGATTATGAGGTTACGGCCTAGGCCGGTCAGGGACGCGCGGTCAGACGAGCGTCGCGTTGTTTTTGTGCGCGCGATCAGGCGAGCATCGCGTGACTAACGGACGGACTGGGAGGCGACATGACGGGCTGGACGAGAACACCGCTGAAATTCTTCGCACCCCTGGCGATCGGCGCGCCGCAGCCGTTTCGCGAGCGCCCGGTTCGTCTGGAGCGGATGATCCACTTCATCCCGCCTCACGTTGAGAAAATCCGCGCCCGCGCCGGTGAAATTGCCGCGCAGGTGGACGTCGTGCTCGGCAATCTCGAAGACGCCATTCCCGCCGACGCCAAGGAGGCGGCGCGCCGCGGTTTCATCGAGATGGCCCAAGCCCACGACTTCGGCGCCACCGGGCTGTGGACCCGCATCAACGCCTTGAACAGTCCCTGGGCGCTCGACGACGTGCTGGAGATCGTCGCCGCGGCGGGCGACAAGCTCGACGTCATCATGCTGCCCAAGGTTGAGGGTCCGTGGGACATTCACTATCTGGACCAGCTTCTCGCCCAGCTTGAGGCGCGGCACGGCGTTAAGCGCCCGATCATGATCCACGCGATCCTGGAGACGCCCGAGGGCGTGAACAACATCGAGGCCATCGCCGCGGCCAGTCCGCGCATGCACGGCATGAGTCTCGGCCCGGCCGATCTCGCCGCCTCCCGCGGCATGAAGACGACGCGCGTCGGCGGCGGTCATCCCGCCTATGGCGTGCTCGCCGATGCGGACGCGGCGGGCGCGGGCCGCACCTTCTTCCAGCAGGATTTGTGGCATTACACCGTGGGCCGCATGGTCGATGCCTGCGCTGCTTACGGGCTGAAGGCGTTCTACGGCCCGTTCGGCGATTTCAGCGATCCCGGCGCCTGCGAGGCGCAGTTCCGCAACGCCTTTCTCCAGGGCTGCGCGGGCGCGTGGTCGCTGCATCCCAGCCAGATCGACATCGCCAAGCGCGTCTTCAGCCCCGATGTCGATGAGGTCGCCTTCGCGCGCAAGATCCTGGAAGCGATGCCCGACGGCAGCGGCGCGGTGATGATCGACGGCAAGATGCAGGACGACGCGACCTGGAAACAGGCCAGGGTGATCATGGACCTGGCGCAGCTCGTGGCCAAAAAGGACCCGGACCTGGCGGCGCGCTATGGGCTGTAACAGGGCAGGGTAGGGCATCTTCCTTTCCGCCAGCCCCGGCTCGCCGGGCCTGCAAACGCGGCGTCTCGGCCTCGCCCGCGCTTTAATCCTTAACATCCAGATAATTGGGCGCGGGCGCAAATCTGCGCTACAGTAGAAACACATATACAGGCGGACCAGCAGGCTGTTCCGGCGGCGTTTTTTCGCCGCGGGGCTTCCACGCCGCCGTCGGATTGACATCGCCTCGGAGGACGCGCGATATGGGGAGACAGGGTGTGTCTCGTGTGAGCCCGGAAATGATGAAGCGGAGAAAAGCCAAGTTTCAGCTCGGACAGGTTGTCCGCCACCGCTTCTTCCCACTGCGCGGCGTCGTTTTCGACGTGGATGCGGAATTCGCCAACACTGAGGAATGGTGGCAGTCGATTCCGCAGGAAATCCGCCCGCGCAAGGACCAGCCCTACTATCATCTCCTCGCCGAGAACGAGGATACGGAATACGTCGCCTATGTCTCGGAACAGAATCTGATTCCCGATACGTCGGGCGAGCCGCTGCGTCACCCGCAGATCGGGGAGCTGTTCGACGACCTGGAGAACGGCGTTTACCGCAGCCGTTATCTGCAGGAGCATTAACCTCACCGGGAGGGGCCGACATGCTGCGGCCCCAATCCGGCGCCCCGCCCCTGTCTTGCCTTTCCAAAAAAGCGTGGCCGCAGCGCGGGAGCGCCCCCTTATCTAAGGGGGTTTTTCCTGCGGCGCCCTATTCATTGCAAGTTCATCGCGTTTGGTGTCACATAGTTGACATCGGGGGGCAGGCTCGACCAGAGGCTTTGGGGACAGAAAATGACACGCTGGTTCTGCCTTTGGCTGTTGCTGGCAGTTCATCTGGCGGTTGCGCCGCCGGATGCCGTTGCTGCGCCGGTTGCGGCGATGGCTGGTGCCTTTGACAATGCCGCGACGGAGACTTTAAAACGCGCCGGCGAGCGTGGCGGGCGCTTTTTCTTTTGGCGCCGCTGGCGGAACCCGCCCCCCAGGGAAGCCAGAAGGCCGCGTAAGCACAGATCATTGGGCGCAGGATTCTGGGGCGGTCCTTATTGGGGCTATGGGGCGCGTCTTGGGCACCCCTGTAAAACCTGCCGCGAAATCTGCCGGAACAACGAAGAGAGCGCACGTTGCGACCGCTGCCGCTCGCGCTGCGGCTGGTAGATGCGTCCCGGCCGCGGCGCAACCGGCGTGTCCGGACGGCAAACGGTCCGCCATGGTTATTCGCCATAAGGCCTACGGTTCTGAAGCCAGCGCCTTCAGGATCGCCGGGTAATCGAAATTGCCGGACAGCCGTGAAAGAGTGCGGCCCAGCTCGGGGTCGATCTTGCCCGCCCGCTGTATGACTTCGTTGATGCGGTCGCTGTTCAGGCTCTCCAGCGCCTCCTTGAGTTCCGCGCGCAAAGGCCCCGGCAATGCCGTCAGCATCGCCGGTGTGAGTTCGGCCGGAATGGCGGCCGCCTCCTTCGGTCCGGCTTCGTAGGTATACCTCAGGGCAAGCTGTTTCGCGAGGCGGTCGTAGACCTCGTGAAAGCGATAGGGCTTGCGCACGAAGTCATCCATCCCGGCGTCCAGCATTTCCTGCTGTTGTTCTGCAAATGCCGAAGCCGTCACCGCCACGATCTTCACGTCCCGCCCTTCAGGCAGAGCGCGGATGCGCCGCGTGGCCTCGATACCGTCCATAACCGGCATGCGGTGGTCCATCCAGATGAGATGCGGGCGCCACTCCTGGAACAGCCTCACGCATTCCCTGCCGTCCGCCGCAACTTTGACATCGAGCCCGATCTTCGTCATGAGCTGGCTCAGGAGCAGCCGGTTCTCCGCCTGATCCTCGGCGATCAGGATGCGGTAGCGCGGAGTATCCGGTTCGACGCCAGCCACTTCGCCAGCGGCTGCCGGGCGGTGCAGGGCGGCGATGTCGGCTTCGCCGGCCATTTCGACGGGCAGGTCGGCGCGGAAGATGGAGCCCTTGCCCAATTCG
>JBNKDX010000071.1:0-8771 GCA_050288485.1 Rhodomicrobiaceae bacterium
GTTCTGCTTGGCTGGCGGCGCCAGCGCCAGCGTCTGTTCGGCGCGCGCGAGATCGTGCGCGGCGATGTAGCACCGCGCGAGCCCGGCGATGGCGTTTTCGTTGCCGCTGTCGCGCTGCAGGGCGACGGCGAATCCTTCGGCGGCGGATTTGACGTCCCCGGCGTCCAGCGCGGCCTGTGCGGCGTCCAGTTCCTCTCCGGAGAACGCCTCCTTGCCGGCGATCCGCTCGATGAAGCTGCGCACCTGGCTTTCCGGCAGCGCGCCCATGAAGCCGTCTACCGGCCGCCCGTCCTTGAACGCGAACACGGCGGGAATGGACTGCACGCCCAACTGGCCCGCGATGGACGGATGCTCGTCGATGTTCATTTTGGCGAGCTTCACCGCGCCGCCCGCCGCCTTGACCGCTTTTTCGAGTATGGGCGTGAGTTGTTTGCACGGCCCGCACCACGGCGCCCAGAAATCGACGAGAACGGGAACGGTCTTCGACGCCTCGATGACGTCCGCCATGAAGGTCTGCGTCGTCGTCTCGCGGATGAGATCGGCGGCGGGAGAAGACGTGTCCTGTGACGCAGAGCCAAAAAGATTGAGTACCATGAGCTTCGCCTGGTGAAGGAACTGAACGGAATTGCCGGTCCATGGCTGAACATCGGCCGGAGCGGCCCTCTTCCATGTTGAATTACAGTTTAAAATGGCGGCGCCATGTCCGTTTGCCAAGCCTTTTGCCGTCAACGGGCGGCCGGGGCGGAAATCTCCTGTTCATGAAGCGGGAGAATCCGGGGCGAATGACCGCAGGCGGCGAGAAACGCCAGGAGGCCGGCCCGCGAAATGCCCGTCGTCGCCGTATTGACAAGCGGATGCAGATTGATTCGCTCAAAGGCCGTCAGCGCCTCGTCGAGCACGACGGTTACGCGGCGTTCCGTGTCGTTGATGGCGGCGAAGGTGGTCACCGAACCCGGCTCGACGCCGAGCGCCTCGCGCAGGAGACCGGCGCTGCCGAAGCTGAGGCGGCCGGAACCGAGCGTATGATGCAGCGTCTTGAGGTTGACGGGCGTGTCTTCGAGCGCCGTCACCAGCCAGAGCGTGCCCTTCTTGCATTTGAGGAACAGATTTTTGGTGTGCGCGCCGGGAATGGCGCCGCGAAGGGCCTGCGACTCCTCGACCGTGAACACGGCCGGGTGTTCCACTGTGTCCGTCTCGATGCCGAGCGAAGCAAGGTGAGCGAGAAGTTCATTACGTGTCAAAGGCATGGCGGTTCGTGGCTCATGTGAATGGGCATCCGGCTTCACGCCCAGACATAGCCAGCGCACATGCGTCTGACAAGCCCGGGCGGCGCATCCTGAAATGAACAGGCCATCGATGGGCGCGCGCACTGCATATCTGCCGGTTTTCGACGTACCGGCCGCCGGTACAGTTATCGTCGGCTGCCCCGGTCTCGTCAGCGAGGAATTCCGTCCGGCCATGCTGGGCGGCGAAAGCGCTGCCCGTCATTCGCTGATGATCACCCTGGCCAGCGCCAGCAGCGTAGGATATGGTCGGCGCTCGCTTGAGGCATTGCGTTTGCGCCGCCTCGGGAAACGGCGCAATTGCCGCATATTTCGGGGGGAGGCTTGTAATGGGACTTGGGGCGACCGCAATCTATCTCATTTCCGGCACGATTCTCATCGCCATCGGCTATGTCTGCCGCGCAATCGCTTCGCGCTACGATTTCAAGGAAATGCTGCTTTGTTCGGCGTGGCAGGTGCTGCGCGGCAAGCGCACGGCGGCAACCCCGACCGACATCGAGCAGCGCTTCGGCGAGATCGCCTCGGCGGACTCCCAGCTCGGCAAGGCGCGGCGGCTTGGAACCAACGTTGCCGGCCATTTCATCGCGCCGGTGCTGGGGCTGATCGGCCTTCTCTTCATCCTCGGCGGTCTGGCTCTGTACGGACTGGCATACTACCTGTACTGAACGGCCCCTGGCTTGGAGCGTGCTTGGCTTTTTTGCGACGGCCGGCGGGCCGCCCGCCTCTGCCTCCCGCCAGCCGCTTCGCAAGCGCGCGGCAAGCGGGTCAGGATTTCCGGCAGGCCGCTATGATTTCGAGAAATACGCCTCCGGATCGACGGGCTTCGAATCCCTGCGCAGCTCGAAATGAAGCTGCGGCTTCGTGGCGTTGCCGGTGGCGCCCGCCTTGCTGATCGTCTGCCCGCGCTTCACCACATCGCAACGCCGGACCAGCAGCTTGTCGTTATGCGCATAGGCGGTCACGAAGCCGTCGGCATGGCGGACGAGGATCAGATTGCCAAACCCCGCAAGTTCGTTGCCCGCATAGGCCACGACGCCGTTCTCCGCAGCTTTCACCGCCGTGCCCTTCGGCACCGAGAAGTTGATGCCGTCGTTGAACGAGCCGTCGGCTTTCGCGCCGAACTTGGAAACGATCGCACCCTGAACCGGCTCGCGGAAGGTTCTGGCCGTACGCTGCGCGGGGTTCGCCAGCAGGCTTTCGCATTCACGCGACGCCGTTCGCGCATCCCCGTCCGGGGCGGCGTGAGCCGAGGATTCCTGATGCGCGGCTGCAACGATCTGCGAGGGGGCGCCCCGCGTGCTTGCCGTCCGCGTCCCCGGCCCGCCAGTCACCGCCACATCGTCGCTGCGAACGCTGGCCGCAGTCATTGGCCGCTCACTCCGTGGATCACGTCTTACGGAACCGAGGCGCACCCGGGCTTTTTTCGGCTCACGCTGTGCGACTTTGGGTTTGCCGCGCCGGTCCGAGGACTCGTCACGACGGCCGTCATACGCGCGGCCCGCACCCCAATCATAGCCGCGGCCGCGCGGAATGTGCAGCACCTGGCCGGGATACAGCGTCGCGGTTACCGGAATGTCGTTGTAATCCGCCAGCTCGCGATGGCTGATGCCGTTGCGCCGGGCGATGTCGAAAAGCGTGTCGCCGCGTTTGACGGAATAGCTGATCGACGGACCGCGATCGCGTCTGCCGCGATACTCCTCATTTTCCGACACCGGCGGACGGCGTCTTGCCCCGCGGACCGGTCTGCTATAGCGCCGACGCTCGCCCGTATAAGAGTCGCGGCGTCCGGCGTAACCGTTCTGTTCATCATCATAGGCGCCGCCGCGGTTCGCGTAGCTGTTGTCGCCCTTGTCGTAACCGTTGCCGCTACTGTCGCCATACCGATCATCGCCGTCGCTGTAACCGCGCCGGCTGCTGTAATTGCGATCGGCGTCATAGCCGCGCTGATAGCGTTCGTTGTCATAGCTGTTCGCATAGCCGCGGCCATCCCGATAGGAACGCTGTCGCTGCCTGGCGGGCGCCGCGCCGGAGGTCCGGCTGAGGCGCAGGCGCTGACCGGGATGGATGTCCGGACCATTCAGGCCGTTCAGATCCATCAGCTCATCGGTGGTCATGTGGAACCGCTGCGCGATGCTGTAGAGCGTGTCGCCAGCCTCGACCTCGTATTCGCCGCGCTCGGCCGCGCTCTGATAGCGCCGCGTATCGCGTTCGCCGCCGTAGCGGCGGTCATAGCGGGCGTCGTGCGCGTAACCGTCGTTCTTCGACCGGTAATCGTAGGCCACGCGCTGGAAACCGCCGCCGCCGCTACTCGCCGTCGTATCGCTGACGGGCTGCATGGCGTAGTAGTTGCCCGCATAGGAAGCGTCAGCCGAAACCGGCGCCAGCGCGGTGCGCTGCACGCTCGTCTTGGCGTAATCGCTGTAGCCGCCGGTCGAAAACGGCGCACGGCTGCCGCTGGTGCGATGGTAGGCTTTGCCGTAATCGCTCGCGCGCGAATAGGCGCTGGAACCGTAATAGCCGCTGGAAGACGTATAGACGCCCTGGCCGCCGTAGCCGTTTTTATGCCCGAAGCCGTAAACGGGCTCAGACGGAATCGGGACCGATCCGGTCGTACCGCTGTCGCCGTAATAGCCCATACGCTGATTTGGCGCGCTGCACCCGGCGAAGATAAGAGAAAGAATACCAACCCCGCACAACGACGCAACGCGTTTCACTCGCACGCCGCGCCCATGCACCAACTGAAAAGAAACCATGGCCGCACCTCACTGTTTCCGAGTTTTGCCGCGAGGTGGTTAAAAGAAAATTAATTTTGGCGCTTTTTTTACACGCGAGTGTCACCGGATGGGATCGTGGCGCGCCGCCGCCTCACGAATATCCTTGTGTTTTGCAATTTGTTTCGAAATCGCCGATGCTGATAGCGGCTCAAGGCTCGCGCAGGCTTGCGGTGCTTCCTGGAGCGGGTACTGCGACGAACGATCATCACGAAAACCGGAGACCCGCCCGCTGAGGCGGGGCGGCAGCATAGATGCAGTGGCGCATTCATAGCACCGCGCAAGCCCCGGCGGGGCGCGGCTGTCCGCCGTCGGCCGGGGTTATCGCGGGGGGCGCGGCGCGCCAGCGGATATTCGTCATTCACAACGCGATCGCCGGAATGCGGAGACGCTGGCTTCTCCGGCATGTCTGCCGCGAGCTGGAGGCTGCGGGCGCCGAGCTGACGGTGGTCGCGGCCGACAGCCTGGAGATGGATATCAGGCTGGCGAGCGATGCCGCCGCCTCGGGCGATTATGACGCCGTTGTTGCGGCCGGCGGCGACAGCACCGTACGCGGGACGGGCACAGGCCTGTGCGGCAGCAGCATACCGCTCGGCATCATCCCCATTGGCACCGGCAACGTCCTGGCGGAGGAAATCCGCTTTCGCGGCAGGCCGCGGACCGTGGCGCGCCATCTCCTCTACGGCCCCGCCGTGCCCATCCATGCGGGGCGCGCCAACGGATCATTCTTCCTGGCCATGGCCGGAGCCGGTTTCGACGCGCGCGTTCTTGCCCGTCTCAACACATGGTGGAAACGCCGTCTCGGCAAGCTCGCTTATGTCTGGCCGGTCCTGTCGGAGCTGGCGCGCACGCCAAGCGTCTTCGAAGCGGTGATCGACGGTCAACATCATCGCTGCACCTGGCTCATCATCGCCAAAGCCGCGCGCTATGGCGGCCCCTTCCTGCTCACGCGCCGCCAAGCCCTGGAGAAGGCGGGCTTTCATGCGGTCATCATCGACGCCCGCACCCGTGTAGGGTTAATGGGCGTGATCGTGGCGATCGCGCTCGGTCTGGCGGAACGCCATCGCGATGTGCGGATCGTGCCCTGCCACCGCGTTCATATTCCGCGCCAGCCGGGCGTTCCCGTTCATCTCGATGGCGAAACGTCCGGCGAAACGCCGCTGGAGGTCGAGCCGGCGGCGCTACCCGTGCACCTCATCTACCCGCATTGACGCTCCGCCCCCCCAGCGCGCCCATCGTCTCGCTGGAGCAGCCATTCACTGTCCGTAGCGCCACCAGGGCTGATAGGGTCGTTCATAGCTCCGCCGGTAGGTGCGGTAGCGGTAGGTTCTGTATTCCTCGTCATCCGCCCCGGCATCCCCGTCGTAATGTTCGGAATCGGCATCGCGGCGCGGGCGGTCGTAGCGCGGATCGTAATCGCGGCGGGCGTAGTCGCGGCCATCCGCGTCGCCGTCATACTGACGGTCCTCATATTGTCGATCGTCGTATCGCCGGTCTGCGCGGTATTGCCGGTCGTCGTTGCCGTCATCGGACCGGTCGCGGCGGCTGGCGTAGGCGTCATCGCGCTGCTGGCCATTGCGCTGACTGCGCTGGGGGGGCGTGTCGCCATCAGCGTCGTCCCGTTCGCGAGGCTGGTTCCCGGCATATGCCCCGCCGCCATCGCCACGGAACACGAGCATGCTGTCCTTGCTGTCCTCGGAATAGCCCTTGATCCTGCAGTCCTTGCCCGAATAAACCGGCGCCTGACCCTGCAACACCATCTTGCCCTTGCCGTGGTCGATCGTGCCCTCGACGAAATAATCGACCGGATCGCAGCCTACCTTGAAAATCTTCGCGTAACCGGAGACGCGCCCGTCCTTCTTCACTTTGCCGTCGAACAGGACCGTGCCGCGCTTGACCCCCGCCTTCTTGAGGCCCGCTTTGGGGTCGGCGTAGGTAATGGTGCGTTTTTCCCCGCTCTCCTCCAGCGTTACCCGCGAGCCGTTGTGCTCCCAGGCGCTGGTCGCCGCGATAACGGGCGAAGCGAGGCAGGCGCCCGTTGCTCCTGCGGCGGTGATGACGGCGAGCTTGGCTAAGCTGCGCATGGTGAGGCCTCCTCCGGTCCCCGGCATTATCGATCTATACCATGAATACACGAGCGCCGGGACATCACAACTACAATAAATAGTACGGCTGCGGCAGGTTAATCCAGCGCGCCAGCTCACTTTTCGTCGCATCAACGATGCGAAACGTTCAAACATGCAGACAAAAACCGGGAGTCTGGTGGGCGGTGACGGTTTCGAACCGCCGACCGCTCGGATGTAAGCCGAGTGCTCTACCGCTGAGCTAACCGCCCGAACCCCGAAAACGGAGGCAAAAAGTTCAGTGAACCACCGAACCAGTAAGCTTGACAACCAATGTCAGCGCATTCGGGTATAAACGCGATACTCCGCCATTGAGTTGACTGCCCGCGACCGGCGCCCCCCACCGTCCGGAACCTATGACCGGCTTATACGTCAATCCGCGCGAATTTTCCACGCCGATCTCGACCTGTGGCGCGGCACGCACACCTTGCAGGGCGATGCTGGCACACCCGCCGCAACAGGGTTGCGCACTATTGAGCGATGATCCACCGGATGTTACGAAAGTTTCGGAATAATGCGCCGGACACCCATTCGGCACAGGAGGGAGTTGTCGCCTTCGTATCGTATCCGCGACGGCCGGGCAACCGCGGGCTCGGTCCGGCGCCTTCACGAGGAGGAGTTGATTTCGGGATGAAAGCGCTATGCCGTCTGGCCGCTCTGGCCTCGCTTCTCACATTGACGCCGGCGGCGGCCTCCGCCGGCCCGGCGTTGGTAATCGAGGCGAAATCCGGTCTCGTCCTTTACGCCGAGGACGCCGATCTCCCATGGCACCCCGCCTCGCTGACCAAGCTGATGACAGCGTATCTGACCTTCGAGGCCATCCGGCAGGGCAAGCTTGCGCTCGAAGACCAGGTGGTGTGCTCAAAGCACGCCCTCGAACAACCGCCGAGCAAGATCGGCATGGCGGTGGGCTCCAAGATGTCCGTGGATCTGGCGCTGAAGGCGCTGATCGTGAAGTCCGCCAATGACGTCGCCGTTATGCTCGCCGAAAGGGTCGCGGGCAGCGAGGAAGCGTTCGTTGCGCGCATGAACGCGACCGCCAAGCGCCTCGGCATGTTGCAGACGCATTTTTTCAACGCCAACGGCCTTCCCCACCCTCAGCAGGTGACGACGGCCCGCGATCTCGCCATCCTCGCGCGCGTGCTCCTGAAGGAATTTCCCCAGCACGCTTATCTTTACTCCACGCCGCAGGTGAAATTCGGCAAGCGCTTCCTGAATACGCACAACAGCCTGCTGAAAACGTTCGAGGGCGCGGACGGCATGAAGACCGGCTACATCTGCTCGTCGGGCTACAACGTGGTGGCCAGCGCCAGGCGCGGCAACACGAAGATGGTCGCGGTCGTCCTCGGGGAGCGGTCCGGAGCCGCGCGGGCCAAGCGCGCAGCGTCGCTGCTCGAACACGGCTTCGACAGATATCTCTGGAAGGCGATGTTCTCGACGACCCTGGATCAGATGGAGCGGGACAAAATCGCCGTCGCGACCGCGCCGGCCGATCTGAAGGATATCGTCTGCAGGCGCCAGCGGTCTCATACGAAGAAGAAACTCCGCAAGCTGGTGAAGAAGAAGAGCGGAACGGCGAAGCCCAAGAAGGCGGCCGCGGCGCATTAGTCTGGGGCGTTTGCATCTTCCGCAGCCATGGCGCGATCCCATTTCGGATCGTGCGGCAGACCGCCTTTCCGGATCATCTTCGATGCGGCCGGTCGATGGTGCTTCTCGTAACGGCGCCAAGCCGGAGCCGGACCTTGCGCAAAACATCGCCGCGCTCCCGCGAATCGTCTACCGTTCGCCCGGCCGCACTCCGGCTGAGGGGTTCTTCATGTCCAATTCGTCATACCCGAAGGCGCGCGCCGCCCGGGCGCAGCGCTATGCCCGTGTCAGAAGCGTCGGGGAACTGGTTCCCGCGCTGGCGCGCCCCGCTTTCGAGAAATACGGATTTCCTGCCGCCGCCATCCTCACCGGCTGGGAAGCGATCGCCGGGGCGGAATTCGCCCGCTACACCGCTCCCGAGCGCCTGAAATGGCCGAAAAAGGCGCCCGAAGACGGTGGTTCCGCGCGCGGCGCAACGCTCGTCCTCCGCGTCGCCGGGGCGCGGGCGCTCGAAGTTGAGCACGGGCGCGGCGCATTGATCGAACGCATCAATGCCGCATTCGGCTATCGCGCCGTGGAGGAAATCCGCCTCATTCAGGCTCCGCTGCAGGACCGCGCCAAACCTCGACGCGCGCAAGCCGGAACCCCCGCCGCCCCCTCCTCTCCTATTGGCGCCATCGCCGAGCCGCGGCTTCAGGCTGCTTTTCAGCGCATGGCGTCCGGCATTGCCGCCAGGTGTGGCGTCTCGTAGTTGCCTTAGCGCTTGCCACGGCCGCCTCGGCAATTCGGAGACGGGACATCAAGTGTGAGAAAACGGCCAAGACGCCCGCTTTTTGACGTTTTTTCACGGCGATGTCATGACACCAGTGCTCGACAGCGCCCCCGTCTCGTCCTAATTTCTCGCGCACGGATTTCAGCCAACGCGGCGGCGCATTGCGGTTCGCCGGTTCATGTTCGAGGGGAGACCAACGTGGTGAAGGAGTTGTTAATGGGAAGGAAGCTTAAAC